>CACXCL010000179.1 GCA_902766115.1 uncultured Ruminococcus sp. | reverse complement strand
TACCCCAGCGCCTTCATATCCCCGTACCTCACGTTGAACCGGCTCTTGGTCCGCTTCCCGCTGATGAGATAACGAATACAGTCCTGAGCGTACCGGTCGACGGTCCTGAGACTGTCCACGGTGTTTATCACCGAAAAGAACCAGCAGCACCACGTCAGATCGTTGTCGTGAGGGTCCTCCAGCAGCTTCCGGTTGAAGATCCGGATGAACGCCGCCGCGGCGTTCTCGCCGGTCATGCCGTTGCGCTTTTTCCACCTGGCGAGAGCCGCGGTCTTCCGCCGCATTTTGCCCTTCAGCTTCTCCACCGTGGCGGGAGAGACGTCGATCACGCCGCCGCGTACGAAAAATCCGAGGAAGACCCATCCGTCCTCCGGGGCGGAGAAGGACTCCTTTTTCGGATTGACGGCGAGCCCCTTTTCGCCGAGCGCCCCGCGCAGTTCGGCGGCGTGCGCCTCTGCCTCCTTCCGCGTCGGCGCGAACAGGATGATATCGTCCGAGTACCGGCAGTAGGGGATCCCTTTTTCGGTGAAGCGGCGGTCGAGATCATCGAGATACAGGTTGGCGTAAAATGACGCCAGGGGCGTCCCCGCCATGATCCCCTTTTTCTCCTCGATCACAAGGCGCCCGTCCATGACGTATTTCTCCGTCAGAAGTCCCGCCAGGAAAGAATAAAGTCGCGGATCGTCCGCCGTGACCGCCTCAAGGACCGGCAGGAGCTTTTCCACCGGCACGGAGTTGAAATAGTCGCTCACGTCCGCTTTATACGAATACATCTGCCGTATCCCCGGCGTGCGTATCAGACGGCGGACGGCGTCCTTGGCGCTCCGCCCGGGTCGGAACGAGAAAAGGGAATCCTCGAATATCCCGTCGTACCGGCGGAGCATCAGATACGTCAGCAGCTTCAGCACCGTGTTCTCGTCGTACGGGTATGTGTAGACCACCCGCTTTTTCTGCGTGCTCATCTTGCTGATGACGCTCTTTTTCGGGATGGGGAACTTTTCCCCCGCGGCGATCCTGTCGCAAACCGGCAGATACCCCTTCCGGGCGACAAACGCCTCAAGCTCCCGCACTCTGTCCTTCGGGCAGGCGAGGGAGCTTTTGTATTCTATGAATTGACGCCAGGTCTTCTCATCCCGCAGCAGGTCAAGCAGAGACACGTTCTCACCACCCGGAAACAGATTTGACAATACAAAAAAGCAGAAAGAGAAGACGTTAAATCCCGGAAAATTCCGGGCTGTACCGGACCGTACGCGGATCGACTGCCTGCGAAGTCGTAGCTTATGATCCGCGCCGGGCCCGCCGCAGGCGCCGGGCGTTCTCTTTCTGCTTTTTTTCGGTATTGCTTTGCCTTATTCGCCGAGGGCTTTCTTTACTCTGCCCAGGACGTAGGACTTGGTGTTCCACCAGCCGTGGTAGTCATGGTAGAAGCGGAGGTAAGGCGTGCCCTGCTCGCGGCAGGTGCGGCGGAGCTTCTGCGCGGAGCTTTTGCGGTTCAGTATTTCCACCACCAGAGCGCGTCCCGCGCCCTGGGTGAATGTGAATACCGCGCCGTTGCCGTCTCTGACGGACTCGCCGCTGATGGCGTATCCCGGGAATCCTTCCCGGAGGATCTTATCGAAATACTGGTAATAGGGGAGACCGGAGTTGTACTGATTCTCCTCGGCGGGCATCGTCTCGCCCCAGGAGAGTCCGGAAGGGGAAGCGACCGGCTCGGGTATTATGTCGTTCTGAGCGGCGTTCTGCACGGGTTCCGGAATGTTCGCGTTCTGCGCGGGGGTGGCGGCGTTTTTGATCGCGTTGCCGGTGATGTTCCTCACGGTGTCGCGGAGCACGTTCTCTGTGGCTCTCTCAACGCTTCTGCCGAAAAGTCTCGAAAGAAATCCCATGTTTTATCCTCCTTTAAGCGGCGACGGTCAAAAGTGCCGAACGCCTTTTCTCTATAATACAACAGATGATGCTCTTTGTCAATATGCAAAAGTTCGTATAATTATCAGCCCAGCGCCACGTCAAGCGCCATCATCACGGTGAATCCGGCGGAGAAGAGAAGGACCCCCACGTTTGAGTGCTCACCCACGGAGATCTCGGGGATCAGCTCCTCCACCACCACGTAGAACATGGCGCCTGCGGCGAACGCCAGCAGATACGGCATGGCGGGCACCACCAGCCAGGCGAAAGCGGCGGTCAGCGCGCCGAAGATCGGCTCCACCACGCCGGACAGGACGCCGTACCCGAACGATTTTTTGCGGCTCACGCCCTCCGCGTGGAGCGGCATGGAGATGATCGCGCCCTCGGGAAAGTTCTGCAGGGCGATCCCGATGGAGAGCGCCACCGCGCCGCCCAGGGTGATCTCGGGAGATCTGGTCAAAAAACCGGCGTAGACCACGCCGATGGTCATTCCCTCGGGTATGTTGTGCAGCGTTACCGCCAGGACCATCATCGTGTTCTTGGAGAATCCCTTTTTCGGGCCCTCCTGCTGATCCGCGTTCCTGTGCAGATGAGGCGTGACTTTATCCAGGATCAGAAGGAACAGTATGCCGAACCAGAATCCGATGAAAGCGGGCAGGAACGCAAGCTTCCCCAGATGGCGGGACTGCTCCATGGAGGGGATAATAAGGCTCCAGATCGCCGCGGCGGTCATGACGCCCGCGGCAAATCCGGTCAGCGCGCGCTGAACGTTGAGACTGAGCTCCTTCCTCATGAAGAATACGCAAGCGGCTCCGGCGGCCGTCCCGACAAACGGGATCAGCAGTCCGAGCATGGTTTTTATCACGTCGATCACCCCTTGAGAAGAAAGAATCATACGGAGATGGGTAAAAAATGCGCGATTCCGTTTTGTTTTCTTTCATTCTAACACCGGTATCGGGATTTTTCAAGTACTTCAGGCAGTTTTACTCGGAAACGACCGAAAAACCGGTTGACTTTGTCCGATCCGTCCCGTATAATAGAACATCATATTTAAATCGCCCCGCGGGGCTGAGGGAGGTACAGCGTGAATACGGACGGCAAAACCGGAGCGAAAAGCATATCCGCGCCTGTGAAAAAGGTCGCTTCGCTCATCGTCAGACTGCGTTTTGTGATTTTTTTGCTGTTTGCTGCGGCATGCGTATTCTGCGCCCTCTCTCTCGGCAGAGCCAAAGTGTACGACGATATAATCCGTTTCCTTCCGGAGACCACGGAGACGCGCCGCGGGATCTCCGTGATGGAGAAGGAATTTTCCACTTATGCATCTGTCGAAATGATGCTGACGGACGTGACATCCGAGGAAGCTTCGGCGTTTGCCGCGGAAATAAAGGAAGCTCCGCACGTGACAGACGTTGGATTCGATCTGACGGACTCCCATTACCGTGACGGGGCGGCTCTGTACAGCGTTTCCTTTGATCTTAAGGAAGACGACGACAGACTGGGCGAGGCCCGTGAGGGAGTGCGAAAACTGGCGGGGGACAAAGAATGTTACCTTCACGGCGACGTGCTCGGCGGGTACTCTGATTTCCTCGCCCGGGAGATGCTGGTTGTCTTCGCTTTCTGCGCCGTGGTCATCCTCGCCGTCCTTCTTTTTACCTCGCGCAGTTTTTTTGAGCTGCCGATCTACGCGGTCGTTTTCGCGGTCGCGGCGCTGCTCAATAAAGGAACGAATTTTCTTCTCGGTGAGATATCCTCTATCACCGATTCCGTTGTGATCATCCTTCAGCTTGCCCTGGCGATAGATTACGCGATAATTTTCGCCCACTCGTTCCAGAACGAGCTCGGCGCGGGGCAGACGCCGCGGGACGCCACGGTTTCCGCTCTCGCCCGTTCGATCGTGGAGATCGCCTCGTCGTCGCTGACGACGGTCTCCGGCCTTGCCGCCCTGACGCTGATGCAGTTCCGCCTGGGCTACGATCTCGGCACAGCTCTTGCCAAAAGCATCGTCTGCAGTATGCTGACGGTCTTCCTCCTGATGCCGTGCCTCATGCTGACCTTCAGCAAACTCATTGTCCGCACGACTCACAGATCTCTCGTGCCGAATATGGAGAGGTGGGGAAGATTTCTTTCCCGCCGGGTCCCGGTCTTTCTCATACTGTTCGCCGTCGTACTTCCTTTTGCCGTCATTTTCTCGGGGAAAACAGAATACGCCTTTTCCGACGCCTCCATAACGGAGATCATCGAATCGGAGAGCAGGCGAGACATGCACAAGATCGAAGAGGTCTTCGGTGAGCGGAGCGCCGTCGCGGTGATCGTGCCGGGGGGCGATTATGAAAAGGAAAAACGTCTGATAGAGCGGCTCTCGTCGATGGATCATGTAAAAAACGTCATCGGCATCGCCGGAATAGAATATGAAGGCATAAATCTCACGGACAAGGTGACTCCGGAGGAGATCTCCGGATTTTTCGGCGCAGATCCCGGGGAAGTGTCAAAACTGTTCGCCGTTTACGCGAAAGGCAAGAACGATCCGTCCGCGGCAGAAGAGGCGCCTTTGATCGATCTGGCGCTCCTCCTTTTTGACGCCGCCGACGCCGGTCTCGTTCCGCTCACCGACGAACAGACGGAGATGATGGAATCCGTCCGCGCTCCGCTGATGCGCGGCGTGGAGCAATTGAAGGGTGAGGAACACGACAGGATCGTCATGACCGTGACCCTTCCGGCGGAGAGCAGGGAAGCCCTGGATCTCCTCCGGCAGATCCGCTCCGCCGCCGACGGGGAATACGGGGAGGATGACGTTCTCGTCACGGGAGCAATCACCAGCGCACGTGACCTGAGCGAGTCGTACAAAGGGGACGCCGTTCTCGTTTCTGTCCTCACGATCGTTTTCGTGTTTATTATCCTTTTGTTCACTTTCCGCAGTCCTGTCGCGGCGGCGGTGCTTGTGTTCGTGATCCAGGGATCCATCTGGATCAACTTCTCGATAAGTTATCTCGCAGGCATCAGAAGCGCCTTCGTTACGGTGATGATCACCTCGGCGATCCAGATGGGCGCGACCATAGATTACGCAATCGTAATAATGAGCCGGTATAAACACCATCGCGCATCCATGGAAAAGAAGGAGGCGATGGCGAAGGCGGTAAACGACAGTTTTTCCACGGTCGTCACGTCGGGGACGATCATGACCGCCGCGGGATTTCTCATCGGGTACAAGGTCAGCGACGTTTACGTGGGGCATATCGGTCTCACTGTGGGGCGCGGCGCCCTCATTTCGGTGATACTCGTTCTGACCGTTCTTCCTCAACTGATCCTTCTCGCCGACCGTCTTATCGGTCTGACCACTTTCAGGCGCCGGAAGAAAGAGGGATCGGGTACCCGTTAAACGCGCTTTTTCGGACTTTTCATGTCACTTTTTTCAAAAAACAGAGTCATAAAAATGAAAAAACAGGAAGAAGTCCCATATTTTGCGCGGAAAAAACGCCCGTTTTGAAAAAAAATATTGACAAAGTGTTATCCTTGTTATATAATTCTTTTAAGTATCAGCCCCGTAACGGGGGAAAACGCGGAGAGTACGCTCCGCTTGACGGATCATTCCGCCGGATCTCTCCCGCAGACGTCTCCGCGGTTTTTTGTCGGCGGTCTGTCCGAAAGGTTGATTATGTCGAGAAACAAGTACGTTAAGGATTACCGTCTCGAGCCGATTGTGGACGAGAAGGGAAAGATCAGAACAAAGGCCGTTTACGTGGGCGGCGAGTACGACTACGATCTCGACCCCGGGACGGTCAGTCGATCTCGCAGGGTCCTCGTCTCCGCGTCGGTCCTCGGATGGATCGCGTTTATCTCGGCGCTTATCCCCAAGACCGCCTTGTTTCGTTCGCTGTATTTCGCGCTTCCTTTCGCGTTTTGCGCGCTGCCGTTGTTCCTTGTGAGTGAGACTGCGCTGCTTGACACGCGGAACGTGCCGCCTCTCGAGCACCGGACTGCGGACAGGCTTTCCGCCGGACTCACGTACCGGGCGGTCCTGTTCCTGCTTTTCTCTGCGGCGTCCGTGGTCGGGTATGCGGTATGGATGGTTCTGAACTTCCGGTCCGCCGTTCCCGCGGACGCGGCGCCCGGCGTATCGTCCGCATTGCTTTTAGTGTGCGCCGCGGCGGTCTTCGCCGTGAGGAAGAAGTTTTCGACCCATCCCGCCGGAAAAGAGCAAGACGGCGGGGACAACTGAGTTATTATACGCTTTTTGCGTTTAATATTAAATTTTATTTAGGAGGAAAACCCAAAATGAGCAAACTCACAAAAATGCTTGCATTCGCCCTCGTGATCGTTATGGCGTTCGCGCTTGTTGCCTGCAACGGCGGCAAGAAGAACGACGTGACTCCCGAAGGGACCCTGGTTTACACAACCGCAGCGTTTGACCAGAAGTTCAGCCCCTTCTTCTACACCACTGCGTATGACGCAGAGGTTGTTGATATGGTCAACGGCTATCTTCTTGCGTCCGACCGCGGCGGCGCTGTCGTTGAAAAGGGAATCGAAGGCGAGACCCGCAGCTACAACGGTACCGACTACTTCTATAAGGGCCTCGGCGACGTCGAAGTCGTTCAGAATGACGACGGTTCCGTTGACTACAAACTCAAGATGCGTGACGACATCACCTTCTCCGACGGTGAAAAGGCCACCATCGACGACGTCATCTTCGGTATC
>CACXCL010000178.1 GCA_902766115.1 uncultured Ruminococcus sp. | reverse complement strand
CTCGCTTAAAAATGTTTTTCGCCCTCGACGGACTCTGACCGTCACCTTTGTAAACAACGCTCTGAATTAAGCTATTCGGGCATATATTATCTCACGCGGCTCGCCGCGGTGAAATATCATTTTCCGGCGTTTCTCTTCAGCTTTGCCTTTATCCTGTATATGGCGTTGCTGACGGAGCGCTCGCTTCTGCCGAGATCCTTCGCGATCTCCCGCACGCGATATCCGCCGACGTATTCCCGGAAGACGCTCAGCTCGTACCGGGACAGCACGCCCTCGGCGTGCCTCATAAGATCCCTCATCTCGGCTGCCGAGTATGCCGGATCCTCGGCGCCGTACGTCTCGCCGTACACCGCGTCGTTTTCCTTTGCGCGGCGTACCTCCGATTTGTGCTTGCGCAGCAGGGAGATAAGCGCGTTTGTGACGCAGATGCGCGCGTACAGTCCGAACGTGACCTTTTTCCCTTTGCCGTCCGCGTCGTATGTGCGGGTCGCGCGCAAAAGGGCGATCTGAGCCTCCTGCCTGAGATCTTCGGCGGAAAAAGAGGAAGAGCCCCCCTCCGGCGCAAGCGATGTCGCAAACGACGATATCCTGGATGCGATCATACCCGCGTATCTCTCGGACAGCTCCTCAAAGGCGGCACCGTCGCCGTTCTTTGACGCGGCGACAAGCTCATTGACGGTTCTTTTCTTTTCCACTTTGACCTGGCTCCGGGCTTTGACAAGGCGTTCCGCCTCGGGATATTATGAAATATAACATAAAAAATAATATTTGTCAATAGTTTTTTAAAAAAATGTGTTTATTCATGTGTTTGCGAGAAAATATTTGTGCAATCTACAGATTTTTCGACGGATTATACAATGAAAAACTAATTTTCGAACAAATAATTCGCATTACCGCTGAGTATTGCGTGCATACCGCGCAGGACCACATCCGGGTTTTCGTCGAAATTGAGTCTGATCCTGTTGAGCTGGTACACCGTGTCGACTCTGAGCGCCATTTCCATGGCGAGACCGTCCTTGTCCTTTATACTGCACCGGAACAGGTAGCCGTCTCCGCTGCGCTCGAAGGACTGATCCGTCACCGCGCCTTTTTTCTCCAGGGAGAGGTGGCGCATTGCGCTGAGATAGCTCTTTTCGCGCACCGCCGCCATAAGTATGTTGTCGGCAAGGTTGTCCGCGATGAGCTTGCCCGATTTCGTGATGACGTAGGACTTGCCGGGGTCGGCGGGGTTTTCGTCGTCCTCCCGGGGAAGCCGCTCCGTTGGCGCGCCGTTCTCGTCCGCCACTGCCACGTGACCGGCGCGGATCAGCTCGTTGAACTGCTCGAAAAAGGCGAAGTAGTCGATGATCCCGTCGCGGATGACGATGGTCCCGATCTCTGAATAACTCAGCGGGTATCCGATCCTGTCCATCAGGTAAAGGATGAATATTTTTATTTCTTCCGGATTCTGAAGCGTCATGCTCATATCTTGACTCCTGTTTGTTTTTTTGATGATCCGCGGCGCATGAGAAGGGAACAACAGGCGCAGGACGTCCCCGTCCCCGGGGATCCTGCGCCGTGTCAGTGTCATGGAAGTGAGATCAGTCGGTCTCGTCTCCGGCAGCTGCCTCCTCTTCTTCGTCGAGGGTCTTGTAGTTCATGTAGTTCTTCATCTTCACGCGCTTGAAATCGATCAGACCGAAGCGGTCGACCTTGAAGCCCGAGAGGATCTTGTTCGAAACGTACGCGGACTGCAGGAACACGATGGGGCAGACCGGCATATCCTGAAGAAGCTTTTTCTCAGCCTCGTGGAGGAGCTCGGCTCTTGCCGCCGTGTAGGTCTCGTTGTCGATGCGGTCGATCAGGTCGTTGTAGTCGCTGTCGGAGTAGCCGGTGACGTGTTTGAAGATCTCGTATCCGCCGCCCGGCGTCATGTCGACGCCTCTGCCGGAGAATTCATCCGCGAACTGTGAGAGCGCCGAGAAAGCATCGGACGAGAGCATGGACATGTCGACGGCGATCACGTCGAAGTCGCCGCTGTTGTACTGATCCTCGAAGTCGTCCACGGTGTACGTGACGGTGAGGTCACCGTCGGTGACGGTGAGGCGGCTTGTGCCGACCTTCTTGACGTCCACGTCGAAGCCCAGCTTGTTCCACTCGCCTGCCACGTATTCCGCCACGGCGATGTCAGCCTCGCTGTTTTCCCTCACGGTGATGCTGAAGGAACCGCCGCGGACTCCCGCGGAGCTGAGCAGCTTCTTCGCCTCGTCCGTATTCGCCTTGGTGGCGATGAGGTCCTCGCCGGCGCTTCTGAATGAGCTCTTCGCCGACGTGTCGGATACTCCGTAGGGGATGTACCCCACGGCGGGCTGAGCGAAGGTCAGGATCGCCGCGACCTTCTCTCTGTCTATGGCGAGAGAGAGCGCGCGGCGCACCTCCGCCTTGTTCAGCACCTTGTTCTCCGTGTTGAAGAAGTAGGTGTGGGTGACCATCATGTCGTTTACTTTCGCCGAGTTCTTGTATTCGGCGCGCTTTGAGAGGGGAAGATCGCCGAGGAAGAAGATCTCTTCGTTCTCATACGCCTTGACCTGCGCCTCTCCGTCGCCGCGGGAGTAGTCCGTGCGGAGCCTGTACGGGATGACGTACTTGTCGGCGTATTTGTCCTTTTCGGGATCCCTGTAGTAGAATCCGGATCTCTCCAGTCTCAGGACGCCGCCCTTGTCCGCTTCTCTCAGCACGAACGGTCCGTTTGTGCAGATGGATGTCGTGCGCATCGCCCACTTGTCGCCGTACATGGCAATGATGTCTTCCCTCAGGGGTACCAGCGCGATGGACGCAGTGTTACGGAAGAATCTGTCAAGGTCCGGGCTGTCGTTCTTGAACGTCAGCTTCAGGGTGTAGGTGTCGATGGCGGAGGCGCCCAGGTCGTCAACGGAGATACCGGCGTCGCCGCGCTTGATCTCCCGGGCGTTCTTCAGATCGTAGAGAAGGGACGCCGCCTCGCAGGCGTTGTTGGGATCGAGGATCCGCTTCCAGGAGTTGACGAAGTCGATGGCCTGGACCGATCTTCCGTCGCTCCACCTTGTGTGGTTGAGCGTGATTATGACGCAGTACCCGTCGCGGTCGTCGGCTTTGACCTTGTAGTCCTTCATCAGAGCCTTTTCCCACTTGCCTTTGGCGTTGATCCGGGTCAGCCCCTCGAACAGCAGGCTCATGACCTTGAGCATGTTTTCATCGGTTATGCTTATCTGAGGGTCGAAGTTGTAGACCTCGCCCGAAAAATACATCTCGATGACTGCGCCCTTGTCGTAGGTTCCGTCGGGCAGCTTTTTCAGCGTGGTGCACCCGGCGAGCGCCGCAGCGAGCATTATTACCGCAAGCGTAAGTGAAATGATCTTTTTCATTTTTTTCTCCCGTAAAATCTGTCCCGCGGGCAGGACCCGCGGCGGAAATCGCGCCGGGACGCGACAGGCGTCGTCCCGGTAAATACCAATTCAAGTTATTGTATCACATTTTCACCCGTAAATCAACATATCTTTTTTGACGCGGCTCATTTTCAGTTTTTTGAACAATCCGGGACGCGATTTTTGTACAACTTGGCAAAAATGATAAAAATGAGGGAAGGTAAAAAAGGCCCCGCGGTGCCGTCGACGAGTGAAGAAGAAACCCTGCTCACGCAAGGACGGCGCCCTCCCGGACGGTTCGTGCTCCCAGCGTCCCGGCGGCGCGGAGGCGCATGACGCGCGATGGCGCCGGCGGGGAGGTCTGCATCCCGCGGCCGGAGTCCGGGCTCCTTTTTACTCTTTGAGGGTTTTTATCACTCGATTAACCAAACGAACACCGCAGGGCGTTATTTATTTTACTCCTCCGGATCGTCGTAGAACACGTCGGACAGCTGATCGTCGAAGATGTCGGCGATACGGTCGAACTCCTCGTCGTCCTCGATGGTCTCCAGGACCTGCTCGCCGTTTTCGTCCGTGGCGATCTTGAGGATCACGTATTCGTCGCTGGTCTCGTTCCCCTCTTCGTCCACGGGGATCAGCGCGCGGTACTCGCTTCCCTCGTGCTCCAGAGAGGACAGAAGAGCGAAGTTCATCTCGTTTCCTTCCTCGTCGGTGAGGATAAGTATCTCTTCTTCGTATTCGTTCATGTCTTTCTTTTCTTCGTTGTCCATCGTTATCTCCCATCCGCCGCATGAGCGGCTCAAATTACGCTTTCTTCGGGGGAAATGATCCCCGCATATTTATTTTATCCCCTCCGCCGCCCTTTGTCAAGTGGAGTTTTGAGGAATGATCCGGAAATAACCGCCAAAATGACCCTTCCGCGGCGGGAAATAACAAAACGTCGGCCGCACCCCGCTCCTTTCCCCCGTTTCCGATTGACAAGGGGCGGAATATCGTATATAATAATCGAATAAGGTATTTTTCGACAAATCGGAGGCCGG
>CACXCL010000177.1 GCA_902766115.1 uncultured Ruminococcus sp. | reverse complement strand
CTTCAGCTCGGCGGAGCCGAATTTAGCTCGCGTAGCGAATTTAGCTTGCAAAGCAAATTTAGCTCGCCGTTCACGGCGAATTTAGCTGCGGAGTTATACTCCTATTCCGATTTTATTGACAGCACAGTCCGGCTGGCGTCCATGCCGCGGACCTCCACAATATAATCGAAAAACATCTCGCCTTTCCCGGTGACCGGGGAGACCGTGTTTCTCGCCCTGCGCGTGAAAACGCTGATCTCAAAGGGCATGACGGGCGTCTCGTATGCCGTCACGTGGCGCCGTCCCTCTTCGAGGACGAGTACGCTCTCCACGGCTCCGGTGCGCGCCACGGCGACGCTTCCCGGCTCGTCCTCCCGGAACGACACGGTGGTGTGCGTTCCCTCCATTCCGGTGGCCTCGGACTCCTCCCACGAGAACGCGATCTCCCCGTTCTCCGCAGAAAACACGGCGGACGTGACCATCTCGAAGGTCCCGCTCTCCGCCTCGTACTCGTCGCGCTCCGCCTCTTCGATCCGGCGGATCACCGCGTCCTCGATATCCTCCGGGGGCGCCGGCAGGCCGTCGAAGGGATCGTCCGTCGCGTCCGGCGCCGGCGATACGTACTCCGCCTGCTCCGCCCCGTCGCCGTATATTTTTGTCTGAGTGGTGCGGACCGTGAGCTTCACGGTCCGCATCCTTTTTCCGTCTGCCATTGTCCGTCAGGCCTTGCCGCCGACGTAGGGCGCTCCGTCCGGGATCTCGTAGCCGAAATCGTTCGGTTTCGCCCATCTGACGGCGTTTTTGATGATCTGCTGGATGTACGGATTGTAATAGGTCGGCACTTCCTCGTGGCCGGGCTGGAGGTAGACTATTTTCCCGACGCCTCTTGTGAAGGTGCAGCAGGAGCGGAAGATATACCCGTTCTCGAACCATCCGCCGAATACCAGATCGTCGGGATCCGGGATGTAGAAGGGCTCGGCGTAAAGCTCCTCCAGATCAAGGTGGAAGTGATCCGGGATCCCCGCCGCAATGGGATGAGACGGCTTAAGATTCCAGATGATCTCGTGCTGGTTGTCGCCCCAGGACAGGTTCCCCGTCGCTCCGACAAGGGTGCGGAAGGGCTTGCTGTGGTGTCCTGAATGGAGGGCGATAAACCCCATGCCCTTGGAATAGACTCTGTGTTTGATGTACTCCACTCTGTCGTCCCGGACTTCGTCGTGGTGCATGTGTCCCCACCACAGAAGGACGTCGGTGTTGTCCAGCACCTCGTCCGGGATGCCGTGATCCGGCTCGTCCAGGGTGGCGGTGCGGACCTCCATGTCGGGCTCCTCCGAAAGGAACGACGCGATCTGCCCGTGGATGCCCTTCGGGTATCTCCCCGCGATCTCCTCGTTGTTTCTCTCGTGTCTGTACTCGTTCCAGACCGTAACTCTTATCTTGTCTGCCATGTTATAAAGTCTCCTTTCGGAATATGAAATTGCGTCTTCAAAAATATGCCGAGCGGGCGCGATCCGGTCAAGCCGGACTCAGTTTTTGCCGTCCGCCCTCTTTTTCCCGCGGGGCAATTTCCCGCGAAGCCAGTCCGTCATCGGCTTTTCCACGTATTTGTATGAATAATACGCGACGACCAGGGAAGCAGTCAGCGTCAGCGCCATGAATCTCAGTGTGGACGGGGGTGTGACGGTGTACCCCACTTTTTCAAAGAAGATCACTATCAGCGACTGAACGACGATGTGCCAGAGATAAAGCGAATAACTCATGTCGCCGAGACGTGCGAGTTTCCCGGTCACGGCTCCGGAGCCGTCCCGGATCAGATACATGACAGACATCATGACAACGAGCGCGGGGATCCCGTAAACGAGAGGTCTCCACAGGGACCACGCGTTTGCCGGACCGTCCCAGAGCAACCGTCCGGCGAGTCTGCCGTTCACGAACCACAGGGAGAGGATCACAAGGAGAGCTGCCGATATCATGTGACCCGGCTTCCGGGGGATCCTTTCCGGCGCCCTGCGGAGATAATACGCCGCGATCCCCAGAACAAAGGCGAGCGGCATAAGAGGGGGTACGCAGCCGCCGCGGAAAAAGATGACGTTCACGGCGCACCATCCGGCGCAGAAAACCGCGCATACCGCTCCGCGGTATTTTTTTTCGATCAGGGCAGCCAGCCAAAACAGTATGTAAAACCGGACCTCGACGTTCAGCGTCCACCCCACCGACAGTATCGGCATGGTCCTGTACTCTATGAAGAACAGCGAGCGCAGAAAATACGCCGGAGTGAAGGTGTCCGGCCTCACAAGAACGACAAACGCCCCTGTGACGATCCAGTACAGAGGTACCAGCCGCACGGCTCTCCTGAGAAAGAAGCTGTCGAGCCCTTTTTCCGTGGAATACATCATGACAAAGCCGGAGATGATGAAAAACATCTCCACGCCGGCTCCGCACCGCTTGCCCAGCGCCTCCGTGGCATGCCCGATGACTATCATCACCGCCGCTATGCCCCGAAGGACCTGCAGGGACGCGTATTTTTTCGTCATAACAGCCTCCTTCGCGGAAGATCGCAGAT
>CACXCL010000176.1 GCA_902766115.1 uncultured Ruminococcus sp. | reverse complement strand
CCCTTCCAGAGTGAACAGCCGGTACTTCCAGTGGTAGTCCGACCGGAGCATATAGTCCCCGTTGGCGTGGAAGCCGTTTTTCGTGCAATTGTCCGTGAAAAACGAGCGCAGCAGCCCGAGGGCGTCGTCGCCGCGCCCAGCCGCTATATAAAGCTCCGCCATCCACACCACGGAATAGCCGACCCACCAGGAAGTGCCGTTTTTCTCGATGTCGGCGATGGTGCAGTCGATGACGCGTCTGTTTTCGTCGGTAGTGTATTCCAGAGACTTGAGCGGATATATCGACATACAGTGGGAGTGGTGCCGGTGGGACTCCGTAGTGCTCTCCGTGGGGCTTATCATCAGCACGCCGCGGTCGTCCACCGCCAGCGGTTCCAGTTTGTCGAGGGTGGCGCGCCAGAGTTTTTCCGTCTCAGTGTCGCCGAACTCCGCGGAAAGTCTTATCATATCCTCCGCGAAGCACCGCATCAGCGCCTGGTCGTAATTGGAATTCGGCGTGACCCACGCCTCGGGAAGGTTGTCGTGAAGCTCCGGCGAGGATGAGAGCGGCAGCTTAAGCTTGCCGTCCTTTTCCTCAAGCATATCGAGGAGGAAGGTCCCGCATTCCTTCATGTACGGGAAGATCTTACCGAGGTATTCCCCGTCCCGGGTGAAATAGTAATACCGCGCCATGATCTGACAGAGCCAGAGCTGGTTCGTGGGCGCAAAGGAGTACTGGCTCCAGCCGCCGAGAGCGCGGCCCTCGATATCCATGACCGAGGGCAGGCAGATACCCCCGAGTCCGTAAAAACGTCGGGCGAAGGAACGCCCCACGTCGGCGAGTCCGAGAAGGTAGTCGATGAAGCACTCGCCCTGCTCCAGCCGGTTCGCCTTGAGGTAGCTGGTGTAGGACATCTGCGTGTTGAGGTCGGAGTGGTAGTCCCCCTTCCAGGGCGGGAGAAGGCCGTTGTCCGCGGTCCACACGCCCTGCAGCGGCATGGGATAGCCGTCCTTCCGGGAGCATCCTGCGAGAAGATAGTTGTTGAAATACCACTGTCTTTCGACGAATTCGTCGGGGATGCTGATATCGCTCCTGTCCCAGTACCCGCGCCACCACGCCCGGTGGGAGAGCACGGCAGTGTCGTATCCCTCGCGGAGGGCGGAGAGCACGTCTGAGATGCATTTTTCCACGAAATCATCCGTCCTCCCGACGCCCACGGTGAACGCGACGAGGGTTTTCCCGTTTTCCTCCTTCGTCGCCGTGACGATGCCGTAAAACCGGTCGTTCGTCTGCTGGACCACGTATCTCAGCCGCGCTCCGTCCCTCTCCGTGTCGTATTTGCGGGCGGGAGGATAGTGGAGATTCTTCACGGAGTCGGAGTCCTCTCCGGGAGGCGCAGGCGGATCGCCCGGCTTGCCGAACTCGGGATTCTCGATTTTCATCCCCACGCCGCACCGGTCGATCTCGATAAGGCCGTAGCTCTTCGTGGCGTGGAGGAAAGACCTGAGATGAACGCCCTCCGTCTCCACGGTCGCCTCGGCGGTGATGAAATCAAGGTCCGATACGACGTTGCCCGTGACTCCGAGATCAAAGATCAGCTTTCCCGCAGGGAGTTTCGTCGGCGTGGTGCGACCGTAGCAGTTCTCGAAGATGCGCTCGATCTCCTTCTGCTCTCCCTCTGCGACGAGTTTTTTGAGATTCGCCCAGGTGAACCCCTCCTGCTCCTCGGGAGACCCCGAGCAGTCCCAGATCCCCACCTTGTCGAGACTGAATCTCAGCTTGTCGGGGCTGTTCCAGATGAGACAGCCGATATCGCCGTTTCCCAGCGGCAGGCCGTCGTCCCAGTATTCTATGGTTTCGTCAAAATGAAGCTTTTTCGTGTCCATACGTCGCTCCTTTGTTTATGTTATTTTTCTCCGAAGATCAGTTTCATGTGGGTGCGGGGTGCGAAGGGGTTCGGGTCTTCGCCGAGCGCCGCGCGGAACGCCTCGCGGCTCGCCTCTGTCTCCCCTTTCCCGTCGAGGGAGAGAAGTTCTTCCGCTTCGGCGTAAAACCTCGCCGCTGACAACTCAAGGGTCAGATCGATGAGCATAAAAGAGGATTCCGGTCAGGCGCGGACGCCGGATACGCGGGGATCTGAACGCGCTCGTTCCAGACCCGGACCCGTGAATCGTTTCCCGTGGCAGTATTCTCCGATTGACAAAAATTTTCTTTTATTGTAACATATTTTACGCAGGATTTGTTCCTATTTACAAAAAAATATATAAAATCCGTCCGCCCCGCCGGGCGGCGACGCGGGATCGCGCTTTACTGTAAGGGCGAGTTATGGTATAATATGCGCAGAACTTCCTGCTCTGCAGGAAGTGGGCGCCTTCGCGCCCGCTCGCTTCTCTCGCCTGCGCT
>CACXCL010000175.1 GCA_902766115.1 uncultured Ruminococcus sp. | reverse complement strand
GATTGCGATGATAAACACGAAGGACATACTTGAGACGATCAATATGATCGACAACGAGAACCTTGACGTCCGCACCATAACCATGGGGATATCCCTCCTGAGCTGCGCGGACAGCGACGCGGACCGCGCCGCCGCCAGGGTCTACGAGAAGATAACCCGCACTGCCGAAAAGCTGGTGGAGACAGGTGAATTTATCGAAAAAACGTACGGTATACCGATAATCAACAAACGGATCTCCGTCACGCCGGCGGCGATGCTGGCGGCGTCCACCGGGGAGCCTGTGAAGTACGCCCGGGTCATGGACCGCGCGGCGCGTGAGCTGGGAGTCAACTTCATCGGCGGATATTCCGCTCTCGTCCACAAGGGCTTTTCCGCCGGAGACCGGGAGCTCATCGAGTCCATCCCGGAGGCGCTGTCCGAGACGGAGCGCGTCTGTTCCTCCGTCAACGTGGGATCCACCAAGGCGGGGATCAACATGGACGCCGTGGCAATGATGGGCCGCGCCGTCACCGAGGTTGCCCGGCTCACCGCGGACCGCAACTGCATCGGTGCGGCGAAGCTGGTGACGTTCTGCAACGCCCCGGAGGACAATCCCTTCATGGCGGGCGCGTTTCACGGTCCCGGCGAGCCGGACTGTGTGATCAACGTCGGCGTTTCCGGACCCGGAGTGGTCCGCGCCGCCGTGTCAAAATGTCCGGACGGAGACCTCGGCGCCATCGCCGACATCATAAAGCGCACAGCGTTCAAGATCACCCGCATGGGACAGCTTGTTGGAGCCGTCGCGTCGGATAGGCTCGGCGTGCCCTTCGGCATAGTGGACCTGTCTCTGGCGCCCACCCCGGCGGTGGGCGATTCCGTGGCGCACATACTCGAGGCCATGGGACTCGACGTCTGCGGGATCCACGGTACCACGGCGGCGCTGGCGCTGCTCAACGACGCCGTGAAAAAAGGCGGCGTCATGGCGTCGTCCCACGTAGGCGGCCTTTCCGGCGCCTTCATCCCCGTGTCCGAGGACGCCGGGATGATCGACGCCGCACGCTCCGGAGCCCTTTCAATAGAAAAGCTCGAGGCAATGACCGCGGTCTGCTCCGTGGGCCTCGATATGATAATCATCCCCGGCGACACGACTCCCGAGACCGTCTCCGCCATCATCGCGGACGAGGCCGCTATCGGCATGGTCAACTCCAAGACCACTGCGGTGAGAGTCATTCCCGCCGTGGACAGGGAAGCGGGGGAGGAGCTGGAGTTCGGCGGACTCCTCGGCAGCGGCCCCATCATGGAGCTGAACGTCAAGGGCAGTCCCGAAAAATTCATACGCCGCGGCGGGCGCATCCCCGCTCCGCTGCAATCTCTCAAAAACTGACGGAGGACGGAAAAATGGAACAACTTGTTATGAGATGGCGCGCCGACGGCGCAGTGATGCCGGACGAGCCCGACTGGGGCGAATTCACCTGCCGCACTTTCGACGGCACCGACGGGGACCGGGACAGATGGGTCACCATCGTCTGCGAGGGCTTCGGTTCGGACAGCTGGACACGGAAAGGTTTTGACGACTGCATGAACGCCTTCGGCAAGCTGGAGAACGACAAACTCTTCATCGTAGAGAAGGACGGCGATCCTGCGGCGACGCTGGCTGTGATCCCCAACTACGAGACGAAGGAGGGCTACATACACATGGTCGCCTGCCGCCCGAAGTATCAGGGCAACGGCCTCGGCACAGGGCTCAACGCCATGGCGGTGCGCTGCCTGCTCGGGATCGGTATGAAGACCGCGTACCTCACTACGGACGACTTCCGGATCCCCGCCATAAAGAGTTATCTCAGAGCAGGGTTTTACCCGGATATCAAGGATGAATCCCACAGGGAAAGATGGGATAAGATATACGGGATCATCGGAAAATGAAAATATCCGCGGGCCGACGGTCCGCGGATATTTACTTTATCAGAAAGAGAAACAGGATGAAATGAGCCGCCGCCATCAGCGGCAACCCCAGCATGAACCTCTTTTT
>CACXCL010000174.1 GCA_902766115.1 uncultured Ruminococcus sp. | reverse complement strand
GGGGGTGGAGGGGGGAAGCGAGAGCCGCCCGCGAGGACGTCTTCGGGGCGGAGCCCCGGCAAGTCCGAGCGGAGAGAGCGGGCTCGCGCCCCCTCCGACTTCTCTTTCCGCCGTTGCCCTTTCTCTTCATAGAAGAGAAAGGGCGACAAAAACCAGGGGATAAATCAAACTATATCAGTTTATTTCTCGATATTTGGAAAGCATTACTCCTCTCTCTCCCGTCACAGGAGGAAACGACCGACTTAGTAAAAAAATGGTTAAGTCAAAAGCAAGACCGTCTTATCCGCTTGCCAGATCCAGCACTGCTCCTCAGTCGAAGAGCCCTTGCCTTACAGGGAAAATTGAGATTACAGGGTTGTTTGTAAACAAATAAAAAACGGTTGCATTCTTTTTTGTTTTGTGGTAAACTGTTATTGCCAAACAAAAACCGAATAACTCCGCTGCACGGGTATTTTTTTAAAAAATACACGGGCTCTATTTAACGTGCGCGGAGTGTACGCTTAAATCCGGTTTTTGTTTGGCGACAGACCAGAGCCGCGTGTGTTTTATGTGCGTGGCTTCGGCTGCGCACTTTTTTATTTTGAAGGGGGGTGATTTGATGAACTATAAATACTATATAAAGAAACTTGACAATAGTTATTATTATGGCTTGTATCCAAATAATAACAACCGACAACCCGTAGCCGTTTCGGGTGGTTATCCTTCCCGCGAAGACGCAAAAAAAGGAATTGAAGATTTGAAAAACCATCTCAAAGAAAACAATAACCCTTTTCAGATCTCCATTAACGAAGGAAAATACTATTTTGAATTGAAAGCCAACAAGAAAAAATTGACTTTCAAAAGAATTTTGGGCTATACAAACAGGGAAAATGCCAAAAAAGGAATCGACAACATACTCAAAAACGTTGGCGCTCCTTTAAAGGTGAACAACGAAGTCGATTTGTGTTTTTTAAGAAGAAAAAGAAAAGAGATTGGTTCTTGATCCATTTTACATTTTTAAGGAGAAATCAAAATGAAAAGAATAATAATTATTGTGCTTGCTATTGCGATGATGCTTCCTCTTGTTGGATGTTCAGGTAAAACAATGGGCAAGATAGTCAGTAATATTGGGAAAGAAACATCCGTGGGGAACTACAAAGTCACGCTTGAATCTTTTTCTTTTGTGGATAGTATTCCTTCTGGAAAAGAAGTAAAATACTCATATCACGTCGGTGGGTATGGAAGAAGCTGGGGACCGTTTAAGGAAGAAGTAAAACCTCGTTCCGGGTTCGCCATCATGAAAGTATCTTTTGAAATTGGATATGAAGGTAAAGAAGAAAAATGGTTTAATTTAGCTAATTGTATAAAGGTAGATTATAATGATGGTTATACTTTCACTCCTCTTCAAATAAAAAGCCCAACAAAAGATTCCCCCATCAATGAAAAGTATTTAGACGGAGAGGAGGATTCTGACGGAGTGGAACATTATACAACATATCTATTTAACTCATCTGACGATCTTACTATTAATATATCCAATCCGCTTTCATTTTCACCTGTCAAAAAGACCGTTTACATCTTTGTTGATAAAAAAGTAAAAGAAGATACAGAGTCTCCTTTATACTTAAGTCTTACCCTTCCCAATGAGCCGGCTGTGAAGTTCGATTTAAGAAAAGAAAACACTTCAGATTAAGGTGAATTATTCTCATCATATCAAAAGCCGCGGGGCGTTGCCCCGCGGCTTTTGTACTTCCTATTATTCCTCCGTCTCCTCCCCGGCGTCGTCTTCCTCATCCTCCTTTTCGGTCACGGTGAAGTTGACGATCGCGGAGTCCCCCGTCCTCATCACAATAACGCCTGAGGCGGTCCTGCCGTAGGCGGGGATTCCGTCGGCGGGCGTTCTTATTATCGTCCCGTCGTCGGTGATGAGCATCAGGTCGTCGTCGTCGGTCACGGTGGCGATACCCACCAGTTCTCCCGTCTTCTCCGACAGCTTGTGCGCGCACATGCCCTTGATGCCGCGGCCCTTGTTCTCGAACAGCGCCGGCGACATCCTCTTTCCGAAGCCCTTCTCCGTCAGAGTTATGAGCTTGTGATGCTCCACCCACTCCGGATCCCGGCTGAGGATCGCCGCTCCCGCGATGGAGTCGCCTCCCATGAGCTTCATGCCCCGGACTCCGCGGGCGGTCCTGCCCACGGTGCTGACTCTCTTCTCCGAGAATCTCGCCCCGAGACCGCTCCGCGCCGCCATCATCACGTCGGAGGTGCCGTCGGTCAGCGCCACGAAGGTCAGCTCGTCGCCCTCGTCCAGATTTATGGCGATCTTGCCGCCGCGTCTGTTGATGGCGTATTCTCTCAGCGGCGTTTTTTTGATGACGCCGTGTTTCGTTATCATAATGAGGAATTTTTCCTCTTCGGGAGTCAACGTCTCGGCGGAGAGCATGGCGGTGATCTTCTCGCCCTCCTGCACCTCAAGCAGATTCACGATGTTCGTCCCGCGGGCGTGATACGACGCCTCGGGGATCTGGTACGCCTTCTTGGTGTAAACGCGCCCCAGATTGGTGAACAGCAGCAGATAGTCGTGGGAGCCCATGGCAGCCACCCTCTCCACGTAGTCCTCCTCCTTGGTGGAGATGCCGCGCC
The DNA here is from genome assembly GCA_902766115.1 of uncultured Ruminococcus sp. Lineage (GTDB taxonomy): Bacteria > Bacillota > Clostridia > Oscillospirales > CAG-272 > RUG11130. Next base: position 2,613 of record CACXCL010000174.1, on the reverse strand, counting down.
GCCCCTTGCCGCCTCTGGACTGCGCGTTGTAGGAGTCCGCCGGCTGGCGCTTGATGTAGCCCGTGTGCGTCAGAGTGATCACACAGCGGTGGCGCTCGATCAGATCCTCCATCATGATGTCGTCGTGGTACTCCACGATCTCCGTCAGCCGGTCGTCGCCGTACTTGTCGCGCACCGCGATAAGCTCTTCCTTGATTATGTTGTCGATCTTCCCGGGATCGCCGAGGATCGCGCGTTTTTCGTCGATGATGGCGTACAGTTCAAGGAGCCTGTCCTCGATCTTCTGCCGTTCCAGTCCGGACAGCCGTCCCAGCGTCATGGAGACGATAGCCTGCGCCTGCTCCTCCGACAGGGAGAACCGCTCGCTGAGCCGCACCTTCGCCGCCGGAGTGTCCGCGGAGCCTCTTATGATGGAAATCACCTCGTCGATGTTGTCGATGGCGATCTTGTAGCCCTCGTTGATGTGAGCCTCCCGGAGGGCGCGGTCCAGCTCGAACTGCGTGCGCCTGCGGGTAACGTCCTGGCGGAACAGGATGTAGTTCTGCAGGATCTGCCGCAGGGACAGCACCCGGGGCTCGCCGTCCACCAGCGCAAGCATATTTATGGCGCAGGTGTCCTGGAGCTGGGTGTACTTGTAAAACTGATTCAGTATCACCTGTCCGTTGGCGTCCCGGCGGTAGTCCACGGTGATCCTGAGTCCCGCCTTGCCGGACTCGTCGCGGATGTCGGTGACTCCGTCGATCTTCTTGTCCCTCACCTGCTGCGCCATGGCCTTCACAAGCTCGGATTTGTTCACCATATACGGTATCTCGGTGATGACGATCTGTCTCTTGTCCTCGTCCACCTCGGCTCTCGCCCGTACAATGACGCGGCCCCGGCCGGTGGTATACGCCTCAAGGATCCCCGCCTGGCCGAGAATGGTGGCCTTCGTCGGGAAATCCGGTCCCTTAACGTACTGCATCAGCTCGGCGGCGCCGGCGTCGGGGTTCTCCATCAGGTGGATGGTGCCGTCGATGACTTCCCGCAGGTTGTGAGTGGGGATGTTGGTCGCCATGCCCACGGCGATGCCCACGGAGCCGTTCACCAGCAGATTGGGAAATTTCGTAGGCAGGACGGTGGGCTCGCGCCGGCTGTTGTCGAAGTTCGGCGTCCAGTCCACGACCTCCTTGTTTATATCCGCCATGAGCTCCTCGGAGATCTTCGCCATGCGCGCCTCGGTGTACCTGTACGCCGCCGCGCCGTCGCCGTCGATGGAGCCGAAGTTGCCGTGGCCCTCCACCAGCGGATAGCGGTAGGAGAAATCCTGAGCCATTCTGACCATGGTGCCGTACACCGCCGCGTCTCCGTGAGGATGATAGCGGCCCAGCACGTTACCGACGGTAGTCGCCGACTTGCGAAAGGGCTTGTCGTGTGTGAGCCCGTCCTCGTACATGGCGTACATGATGCGGCGCTGGCCGGGCTTCATGCCGTCCCTTGCGTCGGGGAGCGCCCTCGACACGATAACGGACATGGAGTACTCGAGAAACGCCCGTCTGACACGGTGGTCAAGGTCGATGGGTACTATTTTCTGATCCGGAAATTCTATCGGTGTGTCGTCCCTTGCGTGTTTGTTAAGTGCCATTCTGTATCTCCCGGTATCTCACTTATATGTCGAGATTTTCCACGTATTTCGCGTTTTCCTTGATGAAGTCCCGCCTCGGCTCCACCTTCTCCCCCATCAGGAGGGAGAAAGCCTCGTCGCAGAGCACCGCGTCCTCGATCTCCACCCTGAGGATGGTCCGGGTCTCCGGGTCCATGGTGGTCTCCCAGAGCTGTTCCGGGTCCATCTCGCCGAGACCTTTGTATCGCTCGGCGGTGATGTTGCCGCCCATCTCTTCGATGATCGTGTCGCGCTCCGCGTCGGAGAAGGCGTATTTTTCCTTTCCGCCCCGTCCTTTTATCTTATAAAGCGGCGGCTGAGCCAGATAAACGTGGCCGTCCTCGATGAGCCGCCTCATGTGGCGGAAGAAGAACGTCAGCAGCAGCACCTGGATGTGGGCGCCGTCCACGTCCGCGTCGGCCATGATAATGATCTTGCCGTAGCGGAGCTTTTCGGGGTCGAAATCCTCGCCGATGCCGCACCCCAGCGCCTGGATAATGGGGATAAGCGACTCGTTTGAATATACCTTGTCAAGGCGGGATTTTTCAACGTTCAGCACCTTGCCCCTCAGCGGCAGGATAGCCTGATACCGGCTGTCACGTCCGCTGGTGGCGGAGCCTCCTGCGGAGTCTCCCTCCACAAGGAACACCTCGCACAGCTCGGAGCGTCTGTCCTGGCAGTCCCGGAGCTTTCCGGGCAGGGACGAGTTTTCAAGCACTCCCTTCCGCCTTGTGAGCTCCCTCGCCTTTCTCGCCGCCTCGCGGGCGCGGGACGCCGCGATGGATTTTTCCACGATGGCGCGTCCCGCAACGGGATTTTCTTCGAAAAATTCCGACAGTTTTTCGGTGACGATGCCCTCCACGATGCCGCGGACCTCGGAGTTCCCCAGCTTCGCCTTGGTCTGGCTCTCGAACTGGGCGTCGGTGAGTTTTACGGACACAACGGCGCAGAGTCCCTCGCGGACGTCCTCGCCG
>CACXCL010000173.1 GCA_902766115.1 uncultured Ruminococcus sp. | reverse complement strand
TCTTCGCGCCGAAGAGCGTACAGAGCTTGATCGACAGGTTGTTTTTCAGACTTCCCGGCGTGACGGAGATGAAATCCGGGCGGCAGAGAAAATTGAGATACATATTCTCGAGGAAGAAAATCCCGGCCCTCTCCTTCAGATCCCGCTCGCCCCGGTGATTGTCCGCCAGTATCCCCCGGGGAGTCCCGGGCGACAGTTTCGCCCACCGCCTCAGATGGAGCGGGTGGAACGACTGGATGGCGTAGGGACCGTCGTAATCCTTCAGCACCTCGTAGGATCTATCCGCCACTTCGGGATGCGCGCCTTCCTTCAGTTCGATCAGCAGAGGCACGCGTCCGTCCACCGTGTCGAGGACCTCCCGCAGGGTGGGGACGTACCCGTCGCCTGCCTTGAAGGGTATATTTTTCAGCTCGTCGAGCGTCATGGAATCGATGCGCCCGTGCCCGTCCGTCACCCGGTCCACCGTCGAGTCGTGGATCACCACCGGCACGCCGTCGGAGGTCAGATGGACGTCGATCTCGATGGCGAAACCGCGCTCCGCCGCGGCGTCGTAGGAGCCGAGGGAGTTCTCCGTCACAGTCTCATTGTCGAACATACCCCGGTGAGCGATGGGACGCGCCGTGACGGCGGATACGTCCGCCCTCTTTCTCACCCGTGGCATTATCATGAAAAGGTACAGCGCGATCACGAAAACGGCGATCGCTCCGAGAATTGCAAAGATCATAATAAAATGTTCCTTTTGATGCGGCGGCCGGGATAGCCCGACCGCCGCGCTTTTTTATTCTTCTTCTTTTTCGGGTGCGCTTTCCGCGTCGGGGAAGAGAGCGGCGCGAACGTCCTCCCCCTTGATCTTCATCAGGTCGTCCTTTGTGACCTCCTCCGCCACCGCCAGCCTGTTCGCCTGGGCGGAGAGGATCTTCTCAAAAGTGTTCCGGACTCCCCGGGCGTTGCCGAAGTCCGCGCTGAACTCCGCGGCGGCGTCGAAATACGCCTCGAGCTCGCGCATGGCGTCGTCGTCCGCCTCGTAGCATCCCTTTTTGCACTGGAAGCGGAAAATGTCAGTCATCTCGGGTCCCGTGTAGTCGTCAAACTCCACGTATTTGTTGAAGCGGGAGCGGAGACCCGGGTTCGACTCGATGAAGTCCTCCATCAACTCCGTGTACCCCGCCACTATGACCACGATATCGTCCCGGTGGTCCTCCATGTATTTCAGCACGGTGTCCACCGCCTCGCCGCCGAAGTCGTTCTCCGACTTGTTGGTGAGACCGTACGCCTCGTCGATGAACAGCACGCCCCCGAGCGCCTTTTCCAGCACCGCGCCGGTTTTGATCGCCGTCTGACCGATGTATCCGGCGACCAGTCCCCCGCGGTCCGTCTCCACCAGCTGTCCCTTCGACAGCAGGCCGATGGAGCGGTACACCCGCGCCATGAACCGTGCGATCATGGTCTTGCCGGTACCGGGGTTCCCGGAAAACACCATGTGGAGCGACGTGTCGCTGACGGGGAGATCGTTGTCTCGCCTCATTTTGTATACCTTCGCCATATTGATGAGGGCGCGGATCTCCCGCTTCACGTTGCCGAGGCCGATGTAGCCATCCAGCTCCGCCATCAGGTCTTCGAGCTTCTCCGGCTCTTCTTCCTTCACGGGAGTCTCGCCCGCTCCGGGACCCGTGTCGCCGGTGGAGGCGGCGGTGTTACCGCCGTTTTTCTCCGGAGCGGCAGGGGTCTTGCCGTCGTTCTTCCCCTTCGGAGGGACCCTGCCCCATATATCGTCGCCCAGTCGTCTTATGTTGTTTTCCGTCATCGAGCGTATCAGCTCCAGCTGCATGCCGATGATCTCGTCTTTTTTATCCATTGAACGCGGAACTCCTTTTTGGGGGTCTTTTTTACTTCACCACGCCTTTTTTCAGAATGATGTTGGCGTAGATGGCGCTCTCGCCGGTCACCACCACGGCGTAAGCCTTGCGCGCTCTCTCGTAGAACGCGAATCTCTCGAGGAACTGGGGCTCCTTGTCGGTGTGCTCCGCGACGATCTTTTTGTATTCGTCCCAGATCTCCACTTTAAGGTCGCGGTCCTGCTCGGTCTTGTCCATCAGGTAGACGTTGTTGTCGTAC
>CACXCL010000172.1 GCA_902766115.1 uncultured Ruminococcus sp. | reverse complement strand
GAACGAAATTTGAATTTGCTTAAGGAGGAAGCAGTATGAAATCATTGTTTTCGGAAAGGATCCTTTCTTTGATCCTTGCGGCGGTTTTCGCCCTCTCCGCCCTGACGTTTTTCCCGACGGTCGCCGTCGCGGAAAACGCAGACGCACCGACTCCCGAAAACATCGGGACTCTCTATTCTGACGAGGCGACCGGGATCTCCGTCTCCTACGCCGGAATGTTTGAGGAAAACGGCGTGCCGATCACCGCTGTTTCGGGTGTCGGCTCCCACGGCGGGCACGAAATGCGTATCGTGCACACAGAGTACGGTACGTACGCCACGTATATCTCCGGCCTCAGGGATAAAGACGACGAGCACGAGAGTTGGGACAACGGCATCGCCACGTTCTCCATCATCAAGGTCACCGCGGACGGCTTCCGCGTGATCTTCACGGACGATTTTCCGAAGTCCAACGGAAGCTGTACCCCGAACATCATCAACGCTGGCGACGGCAAGCTCTACGTGACCATCATCTGCGGCGATCCCGACAGGTATTTTGAGACCATGGGTACCGACGATTTCACCAACGCCGTGGCTCTCTCCGTTTACGAGATCGACGAGGCGACGGACACCGTCACCGCTCCCGAGGCTCCTTCCGTTTTCGATTTTGAGACGACGCCCTACGAAGACCACGGCTACGGCTACACCATGCCGATCCTCGACAAAGCCCACGGCAAGCTTTACGCACTCGCCTGCGGCGGCGAGGCGCCCGGATACATGGCGTGGTTCATCTACGACATCGAATCGAAGACCTGGGACCCTGAGTGCCACACGGTACAGATCCCCCAGAGATACTGCTATATCAACGGCTACGTTGACGGTGAGGGAGGATTCACCTTCGTTATCGAGCGGGACGCTCCCGTATCGTCTCTCGTCGAGTCTCTCGGAGTCAACTTCTCCACCACCAGCGGATACGTGTTCGACGCCGTCTATCTGATGCACGTCGCCGATCCCAATGTGGATCACATTGATATAACGACCGTTTTCGAGCCCCAGTACACGCCTGAGGGCTACAAAAACACCGGCAAGAACCGCGTCGATAAGACGAGACATTACGGCGACGGCGGATGCACGTATCTCGACGATCAGAACAGGCTCCATATAATCTACACCAACGAGGCGGGCAATACGAGCATCAATTCCGTGTTCCACGACATCTATACCCTCGCCGGAGAACAGCTTTACCATAAGCTGATCCCCACGACTCTTCTCCCGAAGAACGGGACCAAGACGTACAGAGGGTCAAACGGATTCGCAATGACCCAGGGATCCGACGGAAAGTACTATATCTTCACGTTGACGAAGGAAAGCGTCGCGACCCTTGAGATCTGGTCTTCTCCCGCCGACGACGGAAAGAACTTCACGAAAGTCGTCGGTCCTCTGACGCTGACCGACGCTGACGGGAACACGATCCCGTCGGCGAAGATCCCCATTATAGCGAATTCAAGGTGCCTCTCCGAGATCGACGGCGTGGCTGACATCATGTTCCACAGCACCTCCACGGTGAACGGCGGCGACCCCTACTACTTCGTCTCCGTCAGACTTAATGAACCGGAGCACGTCCATGATTACGTTGCAGTCGTGACAGAACCCACCTGTACGGAACAGGGCTATACCACTTATACCTGCTCGGAATGCGGCGACAGCTATGTTGACGATTACACCGACGCCCTCGGACATGACTGGGGCGAGTGGACAGAGACGGCAGGACCCACATGCACGGAGGCGGGCTCTCAGACGAGAACTTGCGTCCGCTGCGGCGAGGAGGAAAGCCGTACCGTCGATCCGCTCGGTCACGATTACGAGGCCGTGGTGACGGATCCCACGTGTACGGAGCAAGGATATACGACTCATACCTGCCCGCGCTGTCATGACAGTTACGTCGATACATATACCGACGCCCTCGGCCATGACTATCAGACGGCGACGACCGGTCCCACGTGCACCGAACAGGGTTATACCACATACACCTGTGTGCGCTGCGGCGACAGCTACGTCGGCGACTACACCGATCCGTTGGGACACGATTGGGACGGCGGCGTTGTCACAACGCCCGCCACCGATTCGAATGACGGCGTGATGACCTATACCTGCGTTCGCTGCGGGGAGACCAGGACCGAGGTCATCCCCAAAACGGGCAGAGATCTTATCGACACGACGAAGATCTTTAAGGACGTACTTCCGAAAAAGTGGTACACCGAAGCGATAAACTACGTATATACCTATGAACTGATGAACGGGATGACCGCCGACACCTTCGCTCCGGACGCCGATATGAGCCGCGCGATGCTCGTCACCGTGCTGTGGCGCGCCGAGGGTTCCCCCGCGCCGAAGGGAACGTCTCCGTTTGTCGATCTTAAGGCGAAATGGTATAGAGAATCCGTCGCCTGGGCGTACGAAAACAACATCGTCAACGGTACTTCAGTCACAACCTTCTCACCGGATCAGTCCATCACACGAGAACAGATCGCGGCGATCTTCTACCGTTACGCCGAATTCAAGGGTCAGGATACTGCCGCGACGGTTGATATCACCTCATTCCCCGACAGCTCGAAGGTCAGCAAATATGCGAAGAAACCGATGTCCTGGGCAGTCGCCGAGGGTCTCATTTCCGGAACGAAGATCGGCGGAAAGAATTATCTCGATCCCAAGGGCAATGCCACACGGGCACAGGTAGCCATGATACTCATGAGGTATCTGACACGGTGACCCGGGATCGAACTGAGGAATTTGCAAAATGAAAAAAATACTGATGGTGATAATTCCGGTGTTTATCCTGATATGCGTCCTCCGGTCGGTGGACGCGTACAGGAATTGTGAACCGGCCAAGAAGAAATAAACCGCGAAAAGAACGGACGTCTTCGATCGAAGGCGTCCGTTTTTTCTGAGGGTTTGGTACTGTTATTTGGCGTCGAACCAGGTGTCCCCGGAGGCGACGTCCGCTACCAGCGGGACGGAGAGTTTTACCGCGTTCTCCATCTCATTTTGAAGGATTTTCGACGCCTCGCCGGCGCATGCGCGGGATGAATCGAGTATCAGCTCGTCGTGGACCTGCATTATCAGCTTCGCGTCGATCCCGGCTTTTTCAAGGGCTCGCTCAACGCCGATCATGGCGATCTTTATCACGTCGGCAGCGCTGCCCTGGATGGGGCTGTTCATAGCTACGCGTTTGCCGAAAGCCTGGACGTTTTTGTTGCTCGATTTCAGCTCCGGGATATAACGGCGTCTGCCGAACATCGTCTCCGCGTATCCTTTTTCGACGGCTGTATTCACAGTATTTTTCAGGTATTCGTCGACTTTTTTATACGTTGCGAGATAGCCGTCGATATATTCCTTCGCACCCTTCAGAGTGATCCCCAGATCCTGGGACAGGGAATATGCGCCGATGCCGTACACTATGCCGAAATTGACCGCTTTCGCTCTGCGCCGCATCTCGGGAGACACCTCGTCTATGGGTATTCCGAACACCTGCGACGCCGTGGAGGCGTGGATGTCCACTCCGTCGCGGAATGCTCCGATCATGGTCTCGTCTCCGGACAGATGAGCCAGCAGCCGCAGTTCGATCTGCGAATAGTCCGCGTCAATGAGGACCCTGTCCGATCCGTCGGATGTGAAATATCGCCTCAGCTCCCGCCCGAGACCGCCTCTCACGGGGATGTTCTGCAGATTCGGGTCGCTGGAGGATAGCCGTCCCGTCGCCGTGCCGCACTGGTTGAACGTGGTGTGGATCCTGCTTTCGCCGTCCGCCATCGCGGCGAGATTCTCGCCGTAGGTGCTCCTCAGTTTCATCACTTCACGGTAGCTGAGAATTTGCCCGACGATGGCGTGATACGGCCTCAGGGAATTCAGAGTGTCCGCGTCCGTGGAATATCCTGTTTTCGTCTTCTTGAACGAGGGAAGTCCCAGTTCCTCGAACAGCACCTGACCGAGCTGCTTCGGCGAGTTCAGGTTGAACCGGTGTCCCGCTGAGGCGTAAATGGCGTCGATCAGCTTTTCCTCCATATCGCCCAGCAATTCAGAGAACGCGATCAGCCCGCTTTTATCAAGCCTGAATCCGCGCCTCTCCATCTTCGACAGCACCGCCGAAAGCGGTATCTCCACGTCATAAAGCAGGGAAAGCATTTTTTCTTTTTCGAGTTCGGATTTCAGCACCGCCGCGCACTTTGATATCGCTTCGACCTCCGCCGAGCCATCGCCGAAGGGAACCCCGCATCTTATGGCGGCATTCTCGAGAGTATACGTGCCTCTGCCCGGATCGAGCAGATACGACGCCAGCATCACGTCGAACCCGCACTGGGGCTCGATCCCGTATACGACGCTGTCTGAAAGAAGCTTCTTATAGTTGAAGCAGACCACCGGCACGCGTCCCATGACGTGCGCCGCCGCTTCCCGGGAAACGTCGCTTATGACGTACGAACGACCGCCGGTGAAGAACGACAGGGTGTTTCCGTCCAGCGAGACGGCGACGTCGTCGCCGACGGTAAGTTTCATCGCCTCGTCGCAGGTAAGTCGCGCCGCGGGACGGGATTTTTCAGCCGCGGGCGTCACCTTCGCCGGGGTCTCCCCGTCCTTCGGAATACCGAACTTTACGGAAAGGCTCCCGAATGCCAGCCGGCGGAAAAGGGCGCCCAAAGCCGACTGGTCGACGCCTTTCGTCTCATAACTCTCGATGTCGTCGCCAACGGGCGCCGTCCTGCATATGGTCGCCAGCTCCCGGGACAGATACGCGAGGTCACGCCCCTCGGACAGCTTCTTCCTCAACGCGGGAGTAGAACCGAAAAATCCGTTTTCCTCGTCCTCGTACAGCTTGTCGAGCCCCCCGGAGGCGGAAATGAGCTTTATCGCCGTTTTTTCTCCGATTCCCGGCACGCCGGGGATGCAGTCGGAGGAGTCGCCCATCAGCGCCTTCAGATCGATGAAGAGTTCGGGCGGAATGGTGTAGACGTCCGTGAAATGGGTCCTGTCGAAGGTCTCGTCTTCTTTGTTCCTCAGCAGACAGACGGTGGTCCTGTCGGAGATAAGTTGGAGCGAGTCGCGGTCTCCCGTTATGATATACGAGTTGATCCCGCCCTTTTCGTCCGCGGCGCGGCAGACTGTTCCGATGACGTCGTCCGCCTCGTATCCCGGGCATTCGAGCAGGGCAAACCCCATGGCGGCGGCGGCTTCCTTCGCTATGGGCAGCTGGACCGCAAGCTCGTCGGGCATTCCGTGTCTGTTCGACTTGTATTTTTCGTACATTTTGTGGCGGAACGTCTTTTCCTTCGTGTCGAAGGTACAGACCATATATGTCGGCTTCAGCCGGTCAATATACCTTTTCAGGGTCGTCACAAAACCGTATACTGCGTTGGTTGGGGTCCCGTCCGGAGCGGTGAGCTCTCTTATCCCGTAAAATGCGCGGTTCAGAACGCTGTTTCCGTCGATAACGATCAGTCTGTCCATGTTATTTTGTCCTTTCGGTCGGTATTTGAAATGTCGGGCCCGTGCCCGCGACTGTATCTTTTTTTTGCGCAACTTCGTCGCAGATGTACGTTAACATCTTGATTTTTTTTAAATTTTATTATATATTATAGTGTGAGCGTTTGTTTTTTCAAGTCAATTTCCGGGAGGAGGGACGGTAATGAACAGGATAATCAAGTTTTTCACCAGGCGTCTGGTCCTTGTCAGCCTGCTGATCCTTGTCCAGTTTTTGCTTATTGCCGCAACTCTCATGCTCCCGGGAAAAAGGTATTTCGCGATCTATTATCTCACCACGTGGGTGATGGGCGTCGTCTTCATGTTCCGCATCATCAATCGCAAGGACAACCCGAGCTACAAGATCGGGTGGCTGATCATTGTCCTCCTTCTGCCGCCCTTCGGCGTGGCGGTTTACATCATTTTCCGCGGGAACACGCTTTCCAGAAGAAAGAAAGAGAAGCTTGCGTCCATCGAGCAATCGATGAAACGAGGACTTGAAGAGACCATCGGCGGGGAGAACGCCTCCTTCGACGATCCCGAGGCGAAGAAACAGTCGGATTACATCTCGAACTGCGCGTTCACGTCCCCCTATTCCGACGGGGATATAGAATACTATCCCACCGGCGAGGCAATGTTCGAGCCGTTTCTCGAGGCTCTGCGTTCCGCGGAAAAGTATATCTTCATCGAGTATTTCATCATCGGACGGGGTAAAATGTGGGACAGCGTCCATGAGATCCTTCTTGAGAAGGTGAAGCAGGGTCTGGACGTCCGCGTTATCTACGACGACATGGGTTCCATCAACAGCGTGGGATTCGGATTCCGGAAGGAACTTGAGAAGGAGGGGATCCGCTGTCAGGTCTTCAGCCGGTATATCCCCGTCCTTTACGCAAGGCTCAACAACCGCGATCACAGAAAGATATGCTCCGTCGACGGCAGGATCGCCTTCACGGGCGGTATAAACATCGCCGACGAATATATAAACGAGATAACGCGTTTCGGTTACTGGAAGGACAACGCCGTCAGGGTGACCGGACGCTGCGCATGGGCGTTCACCGTCATGTTCCTTTCGATGTGGGAGTATTACGAACCCTCGGACGGCGGGGAAGACTTTTATAAAAAATACATGCCCGAGACTTTTCCTGACGATACTCCCGGAGTTGTGCAGCCCTATACCGATAACCCGATGGACGACCTGAATATCGGAGAGACAGTCTATCTCAACATGCTTTACGGCGCGAAAAAATACGTCTGGATCACGACGCCGTACCTCATAATCGACTATCAGATGGAGCAGGCTCTTCTGAACGCCGCTCAAAGCGGAGTCGACGTGCGCATCGTCACGCCCGGCATCCCGGACAAGCCCCTGGTCTACCAGTCCACTAAATCCCACTACGAGAAGCTCGTCAAGGGAGGGGTAAAGCTATACGAATACACCCCGGGCTTCATTCACGCCAAGACGTTCGTCTGCGACGACAGGTTTGCAACCGTGGGGACGATCAATCTCGATTTCCGCAGCTTGTATCTCCACTTTGAGTGCGGCGTGTGGATCTGGGACTCGCCCGTTATCTCCGAGATCAGGAAGGACTATGAGGACATCCTCGCCGTCAGCCGTCCCGTAACGCCCGAGGACTGCAGGGCGAACGTTCTTACAAGGTTACTCCGTTCGTTCATCGAACTCATCGCTCCCATGATCTGACGAGGTGAGATAAGAGCTTTCCGTCATCTGCCCCGAGAATTGGTGCTGACGAAGGACTTCGTAAACTGCAATCGCCGCGGAATTTGACAGGTTGAGGGATCTCAGCGTTTCCCTCATGGGTATCCGGACGCATCGTTCAAGGTTTTCCCGAAGGAGATCTTCCGGCAGCCCCCTGGTCTCCTTTCCGAAGAAGAGGTAGACAGGGTAGCTGTATTCCACCTCGGTATATGCTCTCGGCGCCTTTGTCGAAAAAAGATAAAATTCCGCGCCGGGGTGCTTTGCAAAGAAATCGGAAAGTCCGTCGTAATAGGTGATATCCAGCAGATGCCAGTAATCCAGCCCCGCCCGTTTCAGTTTCCTGTCGTCCACCTCGAATCCCATGGGGCGTATCAGATGCAGCGCCGCCCCGGTCGCGGCGCAGGTGCGGGCGATATTGCCCGTGTTCTGCGGTATTTCCGGTTCCACCAGCACGATATTGATGTCTGCCATGATTCTGTCTCCCGCGTTTTATTCGTTTTTATTATAAACCCCGCGCCGCCGGATTTCAAGAGAAAGGTGCGCCGCGGGATCAAATAAGTATATTTTTCCGGAGGAACAACATATATGAGCATAATCACAAAGGTTTTCGGCACTTACAGCGACAAGCAGATCAAAAAGATCACGCCGATACTGAAAAAAATCAACGAGCTCGGCGATAAGTATAAGAATATGAGCGACGCCGACATGACCGCCATGACCCCGAAATTCAAGGAGCAGCTGGCGGCGGGCGCAACTCTGGACGATATTCTCCCTGAGGCGTACGCTCTGGTGAGAGAGGCGGCGGACCGCGTCCTCGGAAAGCGTCCCTTCGACGTGCAGATTCTCTGCGGCATTCTGCTCCATCAGGGAAGGATCACCGAGATGAAGACCGGTGAAGGAAAGACCCTTGTGGCTGTCCTGCCGTCGTACCTCAACGCGCTCACCGGCAAGGGCGTCCATATCGTCACCGTCAACGACTATCTGGCGCGTCTCGGCTGCGAGGAAATGGGCAGAGTCCACGAATTCCTCGGACTCTCCACCGGACTTATCGTCCACGACGGAACGAGAGAAGAAAAGCAGCACGCATATAATTGCGACATCACTTACGGCACCAACAACGAGTTCGGTTTCGACTACCTCCGCGACAATATGGTCACCTATATGGAGGACAGGGTCCAGCGCGGGCACAATTTTGCGATCGTGGACGAGGTGGACTCGATCCTCATCGACGAAGCGAGAACGCCTCTGATCATCTCCGGTATGGGCTCAGAGGTCGATCCGCTGTACGAGATGGCGGACCGCTTCGCCAGATCTCTGTCGAAATACGTCATCAAGGAGATGGACACGAAGCAGGATTACGACGACGTTAAAGAGGACTACATCGTCGACGAGAAGGCGAACAACACGACGCTCACCGCGTCCGGCGTTGCCAAGGCGGAAAAATACTTCGGCATCGAAAATCTGTCCGATCCGGAAAACGCCAATATCTCTCATCACATCTACCAGGCGCTGAAAGCCCACGGAACGATGAAGCTCGACACCGATTACGTCATCAAGGACGGCGAGATCATCATCGTCGATACGTTCACCGGGCGTCTCATGCCGGGTCGCCGCTATTCCGACGGTCTCCATCAGGCGATCGAGGCGAAGGAAGGCGTGCAGATCAAGAGGGAAAACCGCACCATCGCCACAATCACCTTCCAGAATTACTTCCGTATGTACGGAAAACTTTCAGGAATGACCGGAACCGCCCTCTCCGAGGAAAACGAGTTCCGCGAGATCTATAACATCGACGTTGTTGAGGTCCCCACAAACAAGCCGATGATAAGAATCGACTACCCCGACGTCGTGTATAAGACCAAGAACGGCAAGGACCGCGCCATCATCGAGCAGATCAAGCGATGCCACGAGAAGGGACAGCCGGTGCTGGTCGGTACCGTTTCCATCGAGAAGTCGGAGGAGCTGTCAAAGAAGCTCAAGCGGGAGGGGATAAAGCACACGGTCCTGAACGCAAAGTACCACGAAAAAGAAGCGGATATCGTCGCTCAGGCGGGACAGCTGGGCGCCGTCACCATCTCCACCAACATGGCGGGGCGCGGAACGGATATCATGCTGGGCGGTAACGCCGAATATCTCGCAAAATCGGAAATGAGGAAAGAAGGATACGAAGAAGAGGTAGTCGCGCTGGCGACAGGTTATTCCGATTCTGTATCCGACGATATAAAGGAGGCGCGCGCTCACTACAGAGAGCTCTTCCGCAAATATCAGGAGAAGATCAAACCCGAGGCGGAGAAGGTGTGCGAGGCGGGAGGCCTGTTCGTCATCGGTACGGAACGTCACGAATCCCGACGGATCGACAATCAGCTGCGCGGCCGTTCGGGCCGTCAGGGCGACCCCGGCGAGTCGAGATTCTTCCTCTCATTCGAGGACGACCTCATGAGACTGTTCGGCTCCGACAGGATCCTCGGCATAGTCGACAGACTCGGACTTCCCGAGGATCAGCCCATCGACGCCAAGATCCTCTCCGGCTCCATCGAGTCGGCTCAGAAGCGTCTCGAGGATCAGAACTTCAACAGGCGTAAAAACGTGCTCCAGTACGACGACGTGATGAATCAGCAAAGGCAGATCATCTACGCTCAGCGTACCGAAGTGCTTGAGAACCGCGATCTGAAGGAGAAGATCATAAATATGATCCACGGCACTATCTCAGACGCGGTGGATCAGTTCCTCCACGATCCCGAGAACTACGACGTAGACGGCCTCCGCGCGAAATACAAAGGCCTTCTCTGCGACGACAGGGACTTCACCGAGGACTATTCGGCAGATCCGCTCGCATTCCGCGAAACTGTCCGTGAAACGCTCGATAAGCGCGCCATGGACCTTTATGAAATGAAGGAAAAGGTCACCTTCGGCGAGGAAAACATGAGAGAGGTGGAGAGGATTGCCCTCCTCATCAACGTGGACAGAAAGTGGATGGATCATCTGGAGGCGATGGACTCCGTCATGGAGACCATCGGACTGCAGGCGTACGCGCAGCGCAACCCCATTTCCGAGTACAGGATCGCCGCAGGCGACTTCTTCGACGAAATGATACTCAACATCCGCGACGACACGGTCCGTATGATCCTCTCGGCAGTGCCCAGATCGAATCTTAAGCGTGTCGAAGTGGCAAAGCCGGTCGCGCAAAACTACGGCGGCGACGGCACCGACGTGAAGAGACCGGTCGTCAACAAGGGAGTCAAGGTCGGCAGGAACGATCCGTGCCCCTGCGGCAGCGGCAAAAAATATAAGAAGTGCTGCGGGATGAACCGGTCCGCCGGGACGAGCGAATGATATGGGCTTCGGGATCCTTCTTTTCGGCTACTTTACCGCCTTTGCTTTTGAGCTGATAAACACATATTTTTTCGCCGACATCATCGGCGGTCTTGTGATGCTCTTTGCGCTGGGGAAGCTGTCGGAATTCAACGGCAAATTCAGGACCGCGGCATACGGCGACATGATCTTCTGCGCGGTCGCGGCGGTCCGCGCCGTGATGATGACCTTCGGAATAATGCCCGAGGACGGTCTCCCGTTCAGACTCCTCACCGTTTTTTACACGGTGACGGTCATCATCTTCCATTTCCTTCTCAATACCGCGATCGTGGACACCGCCAGGGACGCGGAGGACGAAAAGATCCTCGGGAGAGCGAGATTCAACCGGGTGTTTGTGACCGTCAGTTACGGATTCATGATCGTCTCAACCTCTTTGTCAGGCGCGCTGACTCAGGAAAAACTCAGGTACTTAAGCGGCGGGGTCCTGCTGCTTGTCGCCGTCAGCGTTCTGCTGATGTCGTACCTGCTGTATTCGTCGTTCGCCGCGTTTATGGTGGTGGGAGGCGAGCCCCCGGAACCGGCGGAATCAAAGATCCCTCTCGTTAACAAATTACGCCGCAGGTCGTATGAAAAAAAGAAAAAGATACACGAGGAGAACACCTCTCTGTATCTTGATTATCTTGAAAAGAAAAATGGGTCGAATAAGGCTCATGGGAAAAAAAGGAAAAAATGAGTACTTCAAAAGAAAACCGCACAAAACAAAAGGATATGGGGTTCGGGCTTGTCGCCGCCGGATTTGTATTTCTGGTAAATCCGGTCTTTCATGTGATCGACGTCCTGCCCGATTTCATCGGCTTCTTCCTGATCTGGAAGGGCCTTTCCTGTCTTTCCGCGGTCGAATATGACCTTGAGAGCTCGAGAAATCTCATAAAGTGGCTGGTCATCACCGAGCTTATCAAGCCTTTTACCGTAGTTCTTGTAAGAGGGAGCGGCACCGCCGGTATCAACACGCCCGACAATCTTCTTCCGGTAGTCCATGATAACACAAAACTTCTTCTGACGTTCGTTTTTTCCGTGATCGAGCTTATCATTTTCATCCCGGCGATGAGCAAAATGTTCTCCGGACTCGACCGTCTGGGCATCAGGTTTTCATCAAAGTCGCTCAACGCAACGGAGAACAGAAAGACGTTTGAAAGAGAAGGCAAATCCTTGCGGGTAGTCGACGGCAAGCGCGACGTGAGCCGTAAGGTTTTCGGGGTGATCCTCCTGTTCTATATCGTGAGAGTCATGTTTACGTTTGTATGCGAGCTTCCCGCGCTTCAGATGTATGAGAACTCGGGTTTCGTGGACAACAGGACTCTTGACCTGACGAGATTCAAAAACCTGTTTTATATTTTCTCGTCGGTGATCGTCATGGTGTTCGGCGTCGTATTCCTGTACTTTACGTTGAGATTCTTCGGGAACATCCGCCGTGACTCCGAGTTTATCGGGAAACTCAACGGCGCGTATTCGGAATATATGGGGCGTTCGCCTCATGCCGGGGTCGCCTCAACTATGAACGTCTCCGCCGTGTTCTTCGTTATCGGGATGCTGTATACCGTGATGCTGTTCACGTCATCCGGTCCGAGGACCGCCGGGGCGCTTTGCGCCGTCTTTGTCGTCATAGCCGCGGTTTTGTTCTTCCGCCGCAAAAATATGCGGACCTACGCCGCAGTCGCCGCTTTGCTCGCGGTCGTATACTGCGTGCTGTCGTTCCTTGACGCTCACTTTGCGAATGTGTTCTATGTCGTCGACGGATACGGTCTTCTGGATCCTCTCCATTTCAGCGAGGCGGCGAAGGAGTACTATGCAATGGTGGCGGTGGAAACGGCGGAGTTCCTCATTATCGGCGCGTCGTTCTTTTTGTTCACCTTCGCCTATTACAAAACCGTTCTCAAGGATATTGACAGACTCGGCGTGGAGGGCGTCTTTTCCGGTCTTCCCACCTACAGCTCCGCGGAATACCGCGCCGCTCTTCCGAAGTCCGTGAAAATACGCGCGACCGTCACCCTGTGCCTCGGGATAGCAAATTTCCTTTTCGAGGCGTCCTTCAAACTGTATATTTTCTTCCCGGATTTTCTTGCCTGGCTCTTGCCCGCTTTATATATGTTTTTCTGCGTCGCATGGATCATATCCATGGTCGAGTTTTACCGTTTTGCGCACGTCGAGATCTATTATCCGCTCTCAGACGGCGAGAACAGGCGTAAATCATGAAAAAAGTGATCGTTGCGCCCGACTCGTTCAAGGGTACGCTTTCGTCAAAAAAGGCGTCGGAGACCATCTCTCGCGCGATACGCGACGTTTTGCCGGATGCGGAAGTCGTCTCCTTCTGCATCGCCGACGGAGGCGAGGGAACTGCAGAATCGCTGGGAGCGGAGCGCATACCGGTTACAGTAACAGGTCCGAATTTCAGACCTGTTTCATCTTTTTACGGCGTGCTGGGCGACCGGGCGGTGATCGAGCTTGCCGCCGCGGCGGGACTCACCCTTGCCGATCCCGCGGACCCACTTGCGACGACCACGTACGGAGTCGGCGAGCTCATTCTTCACGCACTTGACTCCGGATTTCGCAAACTCACCGTCGCGATAGGGGGGAGCGCCACGAACGACTGCGGCTGCGGTATGGCGGCGGCATGCGGAGTCAGATTTTCAGACAAAAACGGGGATACTTTCATCCCCGTTGGCTCGACCCTGGGGCTCATCCACCGGATCGATCTTTCCGAAATCGACAAACGGATCCGGGAGACGGAGATCACGGTCCTCTGCGACGTCAAAAATCCGCTTTTCGGAGAAGAAGGAGCCGCATATGTATTCGCCCCTCAGAAAGGCGCCGACGAACGCGGCGTCCGCCTTCTTGACGCCGGTTTGCGTCATATCGCCGGGGTGATAGAGCGCGACACGGGCGTCTCCGTCGCAGATATGGAGGGCGCTGGCGCCGCCGGAGGGTGCGGAGCGGGCCTCAAGGCGTTTTTCGGCGCGGAGCTCAGGCGCGGTATCGACGGCATCCTCGACGCGGCGGGAGTTGAAGAAAAGCTCGACGGCGCAGATCTTGTCATGACCGGAGAAGGAAGATTCGACCCGCAATCTGCCGGGGGAAAGGCCGTTTCGGGGATCGCCGCGAGAGCGTCGTCCGCCGGCGTTCCCGTCGCTGTGATTTGCGGTTCCGCCGACCCCCGGGCGCGTGTTCCCGGCGTCACGTACGTTTTTGCTGTGGTGAACGGAGATATTACGAAAGAAATGTCGCTCTCCGATCCCGAGAAATATTTATACCTCGCCGCCCGACGCGCGATAGAAGAAATCAGAAAAAAATAAGGATCCGGTCCCTTTGAAACGGGACGGATCCTTTTCTCTTTGTTTTACCTCACTGCTCCCGAGCGACGCGCCGCTTCCGCCACTTCTCCGGCGACCCGTGTCACGACACGTTTGTCGAACGCCGAGGGGATTATATAATCCTCCCTCAGTTCGTCGTCGCTGATTATTGACGCCAGCGCGAACGTGGCGGCTCGCTTCATTTCCTCGTTCACGTCTGTTGCTCCCGCGTCCAGGACTCCGCGGAATATTCCCGGGAACGCGAGTACGTTGTTGATCTGATTCGGAAAGTCGCTCCTGCCGGTTCCGACCACACGCGCTCCCGCCGCTTTGGCTTCGTCAGGCATGATCTCCGGCGTGGGATTTGCAAGGGCGAAAACGATCGGTCCCTCATTCATTGAACGGACCATATCACGTGAGATGAGCCCGGGGCGGGACACGCCGATTATGGCGTCCGCACCGCGGATCACGTCGGCGAGCGTTCCGCGCTCCCGGCAGGGATTTGATATTTCCGCCAGCCGTGCGTGCTCTGAATTATCAAACTCGTCTCCCTCCGCTATGGCGCCGAAGCGGTCTACGAATATCACGTTTCGCGCGCCGAGGGAAATAAGATGACGGCCGATGGCGCATCCGGCGGCGCCGGCGCCGTTTATTACGATCTTTGAGTCCCCTATCTTCCTTCCGGTCACTTTCATGGCGTTGATCATCGCCGCGCCGACTATTATGGCGGTGCCGTGCTGATCGTCGTGGAACACCGGAACCGAGCATTTTTCTTTAAGTTTTTGTTCGATCTCGAAACATCTGGGCGCGGCTATGTCCTCGAGGTTGATCCCTCCGAAACTGTCCGCAATGTTCGCCACCGTTGCGACAAACTCATCCACGTCCTTTGTCCCGACGCAGAGAGGCACGGCGTCGATGTCGGCGAATTCCTTGAACAGAAGGCACTTGCCCTCCATTACGGGCATCCCCGCCACGCCGCCTATATCGCCGAGCCCAAGAATCGCGGTGCCGTCGGTTATGACCGCTACCGTGTTCCATCTTCTTGTCAGTTTGTAAGAGAGCGCGGGATCGTCCCTGATGGCGAGACAAGGCTCGGCTACGCCGGGAGTGTACGCAAGCGACAGGGACGCGGTATCAGTGACTCTGACTACCGGTTCGATCCTGATTTTTCCTCTCCATTTGAAATGCTCTTCGAGCGATTTTTTTTTGACGTCTTCCATTTTCTTCTCCGGTTAGATATCATTACCGCTTAATTCTATCATAACCGCCGATTTTTTTCAATAATCAACGATATAAAACTCTCGTCATGCAGAAAAATCCAAAGAAACCGTCCCACATTTTTCTGATGAGATCTCGCACGGTACGAGGGACAATAATAGTGAAATTGAAGCGAAAGGAGATCAAAATGAAAAGAACGATACTTTTATCCGTGGTCCTTGCCGCGCTTCTTTCAATTGCATGCGGTGCGACGGGCCTCGGGGTGAAATACAACTGGTACTGTCCGCATAAGGGAAACGGAAAGGCGCCGGAATGTCCGGCGGAGATGGACTTTATCGAGAAGGAAAACGGTATTTTTCTTGACCGGCGCGCCGCGGAGGATCCGGATCATCCGGTGATATACCTGACGTTCGACGCGGGATACGAAAACGGGAACATTGAAAAGATCCTCAACGTAATGAAAGAGGAAAACGTCAAAGGATCCTTTTTTATTCTGAAAAATCTTGTTCAGCGCAACTCCGGACTTGTAAAGAGGATGGCTGACGAAGGGCATGCTGTCTGCAATCACACCGCAAATCACAAGGATATGACGCTCCTGGGAGAATCCGCGTTCCGGCGGGAATTACGGGAGCTTGAGGAGATATACCGCGGCTGTACCGGAAAAGAGCTCTCGAGGTTTTACCGCCCGCCTGAAGGAAAGTTTACCAAATCGAATCTGAGGCTTGCGCATGAGATGGGATACGACACGGTATTCTGGTCCTTCGCATACGCGGACTGGGACAACGACCGTCAACCTGACCCCGCCGCCGCAAAGGCAAAGATACTGTCGAACACCCATAACGGCGAGATCATTCTGCTCCACCCGACCTCCTCCACCAACGCCGCGATCCTCAGTGAACTGATCAAAGAATGGAAATCGATGGGCTTCCGTTTCGCGACCCTCGATGAACTGAAGAAATGAGAAGATTCTCCGTTAAGAT
>CACXCL010000171.1 GCA_902766115.1 uncultured Ruminococcus sp. | reverse complement strand
CTACTTCTACATCAGGCTAAAGTATATATCCGGTCGGTAGTAAAGTCAAGGCTTTCTTTTTGGAGCAATTATAGATATTAAAGATAGTGTTCTTCTGTAAGGGAGTGAACCTTATAAAGAATTTCAAGCCAGTATGTTGTTGCGATATACGGCTTACGCCGTGCGATATATCTCGCTTTGCTCGATGCGATATATTTGCTTCGCAAATGCGATATACGTTCGCTTCGCTCACGTGCGATATGATATGAATTCCTTTCTCGCCCCGCAGGGCATATCGCGCCGCAGGCATATCGCGTCCCGAAAGGGACATATCGCGAATTCCGTCAGGAATTCATATCGCTTCGAGACAGTCGAACGACTGTCTCCACATGTTCCGTTCGCGGGAACATATCGACCGGCGTGACTTCTTTTATCACGTATCCGCGCTCCGTCAGCTTCGCGGCATCCCGCGCCATGGTGAACGGATCGCAGGACACGTAGATGATATTCTCCGGCATGATCCCGACCAGCGCCGCGATCATCCCGTCGGAGCACCCGCGCCTCGGCGGATCGAGTATCACAAGATCCGGCGCGTATCCCTCCGGTATCCGGGAGGCGTCCCCGGCGAAAAACCTCACGTTCCGGAGCCCGTTCCGCGCCGCGTTACCTTTCGCGTCCCGGATGGCGCCACGGTCGATATCCGCGCCGTAAAACCGCTTTTCGGGGAATCTCTTCGCCAGAGCCAGCCCCCACACGCCCGTGCCGCAGAACAGGTCGGCGCATTCGCTGAAACCGGTCTCCGCGGCGTACCGTTCTATCACGTCGAGGAGCATCCCCGCTCCCTCGTAATTCACCTGGAAGAAAGAGCGGGGAGACAGCGCAAGATCGAGCCCGAACTGCCGCAGTTCCATGACCCCCGACCCGAATATCACTCTCTCACGCTGCGAACCTTCGACCTCGACCGCGATCCCCGTCACTTTTTCGCGCCCTCCGGCGACCGCCCGGACGAGATCTCCCTCCGCTGCCGGATCAGGCATTTCTCCCACGGTAAGCAATACGAGTATGCCGCCGTCCGGCGACTGCCGCAGCGTGATCGAAACGTCCCGAAGTCCGTTTCGACCGGCGACTTCGGCGGCGTCCCGGGCGATACTGCAGAATTCCTCGGGCAAAAGGGAACATCCGGCCCCGCCCAGCGGCACGATGGTGTTCGTCGATTTCCCGTAATATCCGAATTTCCCTCCGACTATCCTCAGCGTCGCTTTGTTTCTGTATCTTTCGGGGCATGGCATAAGTGCGTCTTGTACGGGCGCGTCATCCAGTCCGAACTTTCTCAGCGCGCCCTCAACGGTCGCTTTTTTTATCATACCCTCCGACCGGTAAGAGACGTGACGGAGTGAGCATCCGCCGCACTTTACGAAATCCGGGCAGTCAGACGGGACTCTGTCCCGGGACGGCGTCACCATGCCCGCGATCTCCCCCTCGGAGAAATTTTTGTGTTCTTTCGTGATGCGGATATCAAGCACGTCGCCTTTGGCGGAAAAGGGAACGAACGTTACTTTGCCGTCGATCCGCGCGATCCCCTGACCGCGCGAATTCACGTCGATGATCTCGACTCTGACGATCCCGTTTTCCTCAGCCATCCGGTCAACGCTCCTCTCCCCGGACGGTATAATCGCACCCGCCGGTGAATATATGATAATACATCGCTTTATTGTATCATAGTCTTGCCCGCGTGTCAATTTCTTGACTCCGTGAAAGATCGATGTGTCACACCGCTTTCGCTGACATAAGATAAAAAAGGGGCGCCTCCCCGGAAACTGCCTCCCGGCAGAAAGATCAAAGGAACAAAGTGACAAAAGAAATGCGAAAGTGTATTATTACGACAAAATCCCAGACGCTGGCGAAGAAGGCCGAACGGGCGCTTTTGAAAGTCGGGATCGGAGCGCGCGTCACGAGCGTCGATCCGTCGCTGACCGAGCGGGGGTGCGGGTGGGGCGTGGAGCTCCCCTGCGCCGACGTCACCCCGGCGGAAGAAGCTCTGCGCCGCGACAGGATCTATTTCGGGGTGACTCTCGGAGGCGGGATCTGACCTCCGCCCCGCGCAGGAGGAAAGATCATGATATATCTTGATAATGCCGCAACCTCGTTCCCGAAACCGCGGGAAGTCATAAAAGCAACGGCCGCCGCCATGAGGGATATGTGCGGCAATCCCGGCAGGGGATCGCACCGGGCTGCGGCAGCCGCGGCGGAGCGCGTTTACCGGTGCAGGGAAGCGGCGGGAAGGTTCTTTCACGCACAGCCCGAAAACGTGGTTCTGACGTGCAACGCCACCGCGGCTCTCAACGTCGCGGTCAAAGGCTACGTTCGGGAGAGCGACAGGATCCTGATTTCCGATATTGAACACAATTCCGTCCTCCGCCCGGCGTCACGGGCGGCGAAGGAGCGGGGAAGCGAGCTCTTGATATATCAGACGTATCCCGGCGACGACGAGAGGACGGTCGACGGTATAAAACGGCTGATGATCCCCGGATCAACGGTCGTCGTGGCGAATCATATGTCAAATATCTGCGGCCGCGTTCTCCCGATAGCGGAAATAGGAGAGCTCTGCAGGGAGCGAGAATGCGCGTTTATCGTTGACGGCTCTCAGTCCGCCGGAAGGCTCGGCATCGACGTCTCCGGGATGAAGATAGACGCTCTTTGCGTCCCCGGTCACAAGGGCCTGTACGGTCCTCAGGGGACCGGACTGCTGGTCTTCGGAGACGGGATACACGGCCTGCCGGAAACGCTGACCGAAGGCGGCTCCGGGATGAATTCCATCGATATAACCATGCCGAACGATCCTCCGGAGAGGTATGAGGCGGGCACGCTCAATTCCCCCGGGGCTGCAGGTCTCTGCGCCGGGATAGAGTGGGTCGAAAAAACCGGTATCGACAGGATAAGCGAGCGTGAGTGCGAGCTTTGCCGCCAATTCTGTATGAACGTCGCAAAGGCGCCCGGCGTCACCGTTTATTCGGGTCTCGACGGCGGTCACGTCGCCCTGTTCGGCATCAGCGGGAAAAGCCCCGCCGGCGTAGGCGCTCTTCTTGACGAGCGGGGGATATGCGTCAGGGCGGGGCTCCACTGCTCACCCCTCGCCCACAAGACCGTGGGCACTTATCCCGGCGGCGCAGTCCGGGCGTCATTCGGGTATTTCAACACCCCGTCCGAGGCGCACAAGGCTGCTGACGCCGTCTGTGAGATCGCCGGGCTGTGAAAAAAGAAAAACCGTTTCCGCTTTTTCGCGGAAACGGTTTTTTGTTCGATTTACGACGCCAGGTATCTTTCAAGCCAGATGATCCCCAGCTCGAACGCCTCGTAAAAACCGGACTTCATATCCTGCTTCACGATCCTCTCGTGGTCGGGCAGAGACTGATCCGTGTTCATCACCTGGATAAGGATCTTATCAGGCACCTGCTTGCCGTTCTCCTCTTTCATGGTCATTATCATCATCTGGAGAATGTACCGGTCGTCCATGCTGCCGTAGCAGATCATGTTTCCTTCTCTTACCAGAGGACGTCCCTTGTAGACGAGAAACTTTCCCTCAACGTCGGAGATCATTTCATATGTTTTATTTGTATCTTCACTCATGTCGACGATCGTTCCTTTCAGTTCAACTTCATTACCGGGCACTATTGTACTACATTCTGCGCTCTTTGTCAATACAAAGGCTGACAGATAGTCGTTCCGGCGCGTGACAATATGTAATATACCCCTGCCGGCATAAATATACATTAACGAAAAAGAAAAACCGCCGACGCGGAGAAACGGAGAGCACCCATGAAGAAAACATTATCCGTCGTTATAACGCTTCTCATCCTTATGCCCGTCCTGTTGTGCGGCGTGACCGTGTCCGCCGGGGACATCGCTCCGTTCGACGTGGACGCCGCGAGCGCGGTCCTGATGGACTCGGGAACGGGTACCGTGCTTTACTCGAAAAACGCGGACGAGCCGCTCCCGCCTGCTTCCGTCACGAAAGTCATGACGCTCCTGCTGGTGATGGAGGCTGTCGACGGCGGGAAACTTTCCCTCGACGAGGAGATCTCCGTCAGCGGACACGCGGCGGAAATGGGCGGTTCGCAGATTTTCCTCGAGCCGGGAGAGACCATGAAAGCGGACGATCTCATAAAATCGGTTGTGATCGCATCCGCCAACGACGCGGCGCTGGCTCTCGCCGAACGGGTGGCGGGGAGCGAGGAGGCATTCGTCGCAAAAATGAATCAGCGCGCGGCGGAGCTCGGGATGAAAAACACAAATTTTGAAAACGTGACCGGACTGGACGACGATACAACGAACCACGTCGCCAGCGCATACGATATCGCCCTCATGTCCCGGGAGCTTATGAAACACGGGAAAATATTCGATTATTCGACGAAATGGATGGATTCGGTCCGTGACGGCGCGTTCGGACTGACGAACACCAATCGGCTCATCAGGTTTTACAAGGGCGCTACGGGACTTAAGACAGGCTCCACGTCCAAAGCGAAGTTCTGTATCAGCGCTACCGCGGAGCGCGACGGACTGCACCTTATCGCAGTAATTATGGGCTCCGACACCCGGGACACGCGCAACGAGGCGGCGAAGACCCTTCTCGACTGGGGTTTTGCGAACTATTGCGTCTATAAAAAAGAGGGAGCAAATGTCGGCTCGGTAAAAGTCGACGGCGGCAAATCGGAGACAGTCACGGCGGAGTGTCATCCATGCGAGCTGTTGCTTCCCCGCGAAAAAGCGGGAACGGTGACTGAAGAACTGATGCTCAAAGAGTCCGTGCCGGCGCCGGTAAAAAAGGGGGATCCTCTCGGGAAGATCAGATTCCTCTCGAACGGGGAAGTGCTGTCGGAGGCAGAAGTCACCGCCGCGTCCGGTGTTGAAAGAGTAGGATGGGGAGAGATATTCAGGATGCTCCTCCGGACTCTTCTGCTGGGTTAAAGATTATTAAAATATTTGTTTTTCCTACTTGAAAAAAACCTCGCTTTGTTGTATCATATAAACGGGGAAAGTTTTCCCGATCGGGGAATGGCGTCAAGGCGCAAAATCAAGGTTCTCCGGGATGGTCCGGCACGGATTCCGCCGGGCGCAAAACGAAAGACGAGGAAAAAATGGCTCTTAAACTGAATACTGAATTTATAGGTTCGTCGGTCGATCTGTCGGAGAACGGCGAGATCGCGAAAATATCTCACATCGCCGAGGCGGCGCACAAAAAGGTCCTTGACAGATCCGGCGCAGGATCGGATTTTCTCGGATGGGTAGACCTTCCGGTAAACTACGACCGGGAGGAATTCGACCGCATCAAAAAGACGTCGGAGAAGATCCGCTCCATGTGCGACGTGTTTGTGGTTATAGGGATAGGCGGATCGTACCTCGGCGCGAGAGCGGCAATCGAGTTCGTTAAGAGCCCGCTGTATAACAACCTCAAAAAGGACACGCCTGACGTGTATTTCGCCGGCAACAGCATCAGCTCCTCGTATCTTGCCGACATACTCTCCGTCTGTGAAGGAAAAGAAGTCTGCATCAACGTTATCTCAAAGTCCGGCACCACCACCGAGCCGGCGGTGACCTTCAGGATCTTCCGCGAACTTCTCGAGAAAAAATACGGCGAGGACGGCGCGCGTGAGCGCATATTCGTTACCACCGACCGTAGACGCGGCAAGCTGAAGGAATTCTCCGATGAGAAGGGGTACGAGACCTTTGTCGTTCCGGACGACATCGGCGGTAGATATTCCGTTCTCACCGCCGTAGGTCTTCTTCCCATCGCCGTGGCGGGCATCGATATCGACAAAATGATGAAAGGCGCCGCCGACGCCCGTGAGAAATACAAAACCCCCTCTGTTGAGGAGAACGACGCGGTCCGTTACGCCGCTCTTCGCAATATCCTTTATAACAAGGGGTATTCCACGGAGATCCTCGTTTCCTATGAGCCCGCGCTCCAGATGCTCTGCGAGTGGTGGAAACAGCTTTACGGGGAGTCCGAGGGCAAGGACCTGAAGGGACTCTATCCCGCGTCCGTGATCTTCTCGACCGATCTTCACTCTCTCGGCCAGTTCATCCAGCAGGGAAGACGGATCATGTTCGAGACCGTCATCAGCTTCAACAGATCCCGTGACGAGGTCGTCATCCCCGACGATCCGAACAACGTAGACGCGTTGAATTTCCTCTCGGGGAAAGACCTCCAGTATGTCAATCAGATGGCGATGAAGGGAACTCTTCTCGCTCACAACGACGGCGGCGTTCCGAACGTGGTCATCGAAGCGGACGAGAGGGATGAGTATACCTTCGGTGAGCTTGTATACTTTTTCGAGACTGCCTGCGCTGTGTCCGGCTACATGCTGGGAGTGAATCCCTTTGACCAGCCCGGTGTGGAGGCATACAAGAAAAACATGTACGCGCTGCTCGGCAAGCCCGGTTTTGAAGACAGAAAAGCGGAGCTTGAAGCAAGGATAAAATAAAAAGTGCCCGCCCAAGGCGGCAGAATGGAGGAAAAAATGCTCAAACTGATCATCGGCGCAAAAGGAAGCGGCAAGACCAAGACTCTCATTGAGATGGTGAATAAGGCGCTTGCCGAGACCAATGGCTCGGTCGTCTGCATCGAAAAGGGTGATAAGCTCAGATTTGACATCAAATATCAGTGTCGTCTCATCGACACCGAACAATATAAAATCGCCGACGGAGAGGCGCTTTACGGCTTCGCCGCCGGAATGCTCGCGTCGAACCACGACATTTCCGATCTGTTTATTGATTCCGCTCTCAAGATCTGCGGGAACGATACCGCGTCCTTCGATAAATTTCTCGACAAGCTCAATCTTCTTGTGAACGAGCTCGGCGTCAACTGTCTCATAACTTCTTCTCTCGCCGTTGAAGACGCGACTGTGACAATGAAAAAGTACATATAAAACCGCAAAGAAAGTCCTCCGCCAACATGGCGGAGGACCTTTTTCAGTTATCCGTTGTTTTCGGGAGCCGGTGTTTCCCCGGGATCGGGAGTCTCGTCGGGAGCCGTGTTTGTGTAGGTGATCTGCGCCGATTCCGCGGAGATCTTTATCAGCGCGTCGCTCTCCTCGGGAGTTTTTTTGAAACCGCCCTCCGCTCTAACGCCGTCTACCGTTACGGTGCCGGACTTTGACGAAATGTCATACGCTGTTTTTTCTCCGCCCGGTGTGTTCCGGAAATCGATCTTGCCCTCTTTTCCGGTAACGTCTGTGTTCCTGAAGGAACATCCGACTGTGACAAGGTCGATCTCTTCGGCTGATTTCACTTCGAGCAATTCCGATGTGACCGAATCGAGCTCGATTTTCGCAGAGGCGGATTCGACGGAAACCGCCGCCGCCGCGCTGCTGTTCCTGACGGACATGACGCATTTTTCAGACGTGGTTTTGAATTTGTCCGTCACCGCGATCCCGTCGACGGAGACGGAGCAGTTCTTCGTCTCTATATCGAT
>CACXCL010000170.1 GCA_902766115.1 uncultured Ruminococcus sp. | reverse complement strand
CTTCGGTTTTTCCACCACAGTCCAGTACCCTGCTACCGGCAGCGCCGGCACCGACAGGATCGAACGGACTATGTGTGTGATAAAATAATTGCGCTATATGGCGCGCAAAGTGTAGTATAACATATCACAGAAAAAAAAACAAGGGATTTGTGAATTTTTTTTTATAAATGGAAAAACGGGGACCGACAAGGCGATCCCCGGAATGAACGTCTATAATTATCATTACGGAAGGGTCATCCCGCAAAGCTCAGCGATCTTCTCCGTCACTCCGCATCCCTCCGGAGGGGCGATGAGTCCTGTCGCTCTCTTCCTGACTTCCCCGTTCGCGTTCGTCGGGGCATAACACTCGTCGCTGATCTCGAACATGGGAAGATCATTCAGATTATCCCCGAAACAGACGAGTCTGTCCGCGCCGGCGAGACGTTTCAGTTCTGAGACCGCGTTTTTCTTTGACGCCAGAGGAGAAAAAATCTCAAGATACCAGAAATCCGCCTCATGGCTCTTGTAGCACGCAAGACCCACGGAACCGAGTTTTTTCAGTTCTTCGAACGCTGCGCCGATTTTATCCGCGTCGTCGATCAAGGCGAAGTAGATAACGTCGTTTTCCGAACAGCAACCGGGTATCGAATCGGTTTTTGTGAACGGTTTCCCGAATTTTTCCACCCTCTCCTTCATGAAATCCGCCATGTAGCGATTGACGATATCCCCGTAGTACGTGGCAAGGGCGTCGTCCCGGTACCGGTAGATAAACGGGCTGAGACCGGCGGACATGATTGTCTCGGTTACCGACGGCAGAACAGCGGGATCGATAAAGCAGACATTGTGATTCACTCCGCGTTTTACGTCGCGGATCATCACACCGTTCATCAGCGCTGCGGGGAAAGGCGCCGGAACGTTCCGAAGGATATGATCTGTTGTCCGGTAGGTCCTGGCGGTCGAGTACGTGATCTTCACTCCGGCGCGGCAGAGCAGATTTATATGTTCGGACGCGCGGGAAGGGATCTCGCAGTCGTTTGTTATCAGAGTGCCGTCAAGATCGGTGACGAACAGCGCGTTTTTGTACTTTTCCGGAATCATATCAACGCCTCATACGCCGCAAAGCCGCTTTACGAACAAAACGACAAGCGGAAGCGAACCCGTACAAAGGAGAGTCGTTATCCCCACAAGCTGGGACGCATACGCCGAATCAAGCGAATACATCTCGGAGAACATGGTCACTAGCGCCGCGGAGGGCATCGCCGCCATGACGGTCCCGAAGATCACATAGAAGGAATCGAGTCCGATGAGCCGAAGGATACACGCCACTACAACGGGAATGAGTATAAGCTTGAGAAAACTGACAAGATAAACTATCGGTTTGCCGAATATCTCCCTCGGACGTCTGGTGGCGATTAGCGCGCCCGTGATGAGAAGCGATACGGGAGTACAAAGACCGCCCAGATATTTGGTAAATTCCGTCACTGCGGGGGGCATACGGAACGGCAGGAGAAACAGGACGATTCCGATAGCTATCGGAACGGTGCCGAAGTTGACGAGTATGTTCTTTACCGTAAGCTTTACGTCGTCCCGTCCGCGGGTGAGGACGAACAGTCCCCACGACCAGGTGAAAAGATGGAACCCGATGAGATAAAACGCGCCGCAGAACAATCCCTTGTCGCCGTACAGACTCTGCAGGATCGGGAACCCGACGAATCCGCAGTTTGTGAATATAAGGGCGAATTCCGTGATCCCGCGCATTCCGATATCCCTGATCCTGAAGGAAAAAAGCCATGCCGCCGCCGCCATGAAAACGTGGAGACCGACGCTGAGAAGCATTACAAAAAGCCCGGTCCTGAGTTTATCGGCGGAAAATTCCTGCGTCAGAAGCGAAGATATGATAAGGAAAGGCTGACCGATCTTCACGATGACCGTCGACAGTTTTTTTGTCGACACATCGTCGATCACAGAGGTCTTATACGCAACAAAACCCGCAACTATCAGCAGGAAAAGCGTGCCGATGGTATTGAGAAACGCGACAAAGTCCAAATCTTTTTCCTCCATTCGTATGTCTCCATACATATTAGCACAAAACCGGAAAATTGTCTACGAAAAGTGAATTAAAAAATGATTTTGCGGCAGAGAGGACTATTTTTCCTTTTGTTATTGACGGGAGACGGCAAAATCGTTTATAATTCAGTCAGATAACTACGCGCAGCCGGATAATCCCGGCAGAACGGAGATAATAATATGTCTTTTTCCGAAAAGTTTGAAAAATGCCTCGGAAACGAGCCTGAAAACCACATTCTTCCCTTCTTCTGGCAGCACGGCGAAGAGGACGAGGTCATCCTTGAGGAACTACACCGGATCTATGATTCCGGAGTCGGCGCGCTCTGCGTCGAGTCCCGTCCTCACGAGGGATTTGCGAAGGAGCCGTGGTGGGAGGACATGACGCTCATCCTGGAGGAATCGAAAAAACTGGGACTTGAGGTGTGGGTTCTGGACGACAAGTACTTCCCCACCGGTTTCTGCAACGGGATCGTCAGGACAAAGTACCCTCATCTCGGAAAACGCGGTATCACGGAACGCCATCTCGACGTCCGGGGTCCCGTAACGGACGGCGCGGTGATCCTCGAGGGATGGGCGGATGAAGACGACACGTTCCTCGGAGCGGTCGCCGTCAGGCGCGGCGACCGGGATCAGGAGCTCACGTCAGAGGCGATCGACATCACCGACAGAGTTTCAGACGGTCTTGTCTCCGTGGATCTTCCCGAGGGAGTGTGGAGGATATTCTTCATTTTCGAGAGACCAGTGAAGGACGGACGTGTGGACTTCACTAATCCCGAATCCGTGGATCTGATGTTTGAGGAGATCTACGAGCCGCACTACGCCCGCCTCGGGAAGTATTTCGGCAGCACATTCAAGGGATTTTTCAGCGACGAGCCGTTCCTTATGGATCACGGAGATCTTCCGGTCCGGGGCGGGACGAAATCCAAAGGGGTCTATCCCTGGAACAAATACATAAAAGAGGATCTTATCTCCCGTTACGGAGAAAAATGGTTCATACATATTCCCTCTCTGTGGTTCACAATGGACGGCGTGACGCCGAAGTACAGGGTGGACTACATGGACACGCTGACCTTGCTATACAAAAAACACTTCTGCGACAGGGTCGGCGCGTGGTGCCGTGAGCGGGGCGTCGATTACATCGGTCACGTGGTCGAAGACTACGGTCAGCATCTGAACACCGGAAGCGGCGGACACTATTTCCGGGCGCTTGACGGTCAGAGCATGGCGGGGATCGACGTTGTGCTGTGTCAGATCGTCCCGGGGATGACCGATCACGCCAACTCATGCCCCTGCTGGTACGACATAGCCGACCCCGATTTCTTCCACTTCGGTCTCGGGAAGCTCGCCGCGTCCCACGCTCACATCCAGCCCTCAAAGAAAGGTCGTGCCATGTGCGAGATCTTCGGCGCCTACGGCTGGGCGGAGGGACTGAAAATGATGAAGTGGCTCGCCGATCACATGCTTGTCCGCGGGCTCAATTACTTCGTTCCCCACGCGTTTTCGGCGAAAATGCCCGACGAGGTGCCGCCGCAGTTTTCCGGCGCGGGACACAATCCGCAGTTCAGGTATTTCAGGCAGCTGATGGAATACATGAACCGCGTATCGACGGTCACGTCGGACGGGAGGCACGTATCCGACGCTGCGATACTGTACCACGCCGAGGCGGAGTGGTCCGGCGGTGAATTCACTGAATTTGAAAAGCCGGCGCGTCGCCTGACGGAAAACCTCATCGACTACGATATTATCCCCTCCGATTACCTTATGGACGCCGAGGCGGAGGACGGAAAGCTGACGCTTAACGGAAACAGTTACAACTGCTTCATCGTGCCCTGCAGCGAATATCTGCCGGAGAGGGTCGTCGGAAAGCTGAAAGAGCTCGCCGGAGCGGGCGTAGACGTGGCGTTTACCGACCGGGTGACGGAGAAGACAGTCGAGGGAGGCGCGACGGATTTCGCGTCGGATCATATCATTGCAGTCCCGCTTGATGAAATCGCTCGTTGGATGAGAGAAAAGGGATATTTTGATCTGTCGTCCGTCAAAGACGAGAGATTCCTGCGGTTCTGCCACTATGTTTCCGGCGGAGCGGACGTTTATATGCTTACAAACGAGGCTATCGACAGAACTATAGATACCACCCTGCGGTTCTCCGTTTTCAATGGCGGCGAGTACACGCTTTACCGTCCGTATGAGAACACGGCGGAAAAGAGCGATTCGGCAGACGGCGGCATTCATATAAAGCTTGAGCCGTATGGTTCGGTCATGCTGATCTTCGGAACGGTCGACGGGAGCGTCAAACCTGCAAAATCACACAAATTTGCAAAAGAGACGGAGATCGGGCCGGGCTGTTTATTCTCAGTCTGCACTGCAGAGGAATACCCGGCGTTCCGCGATCAAAGGCGGCTCGAAAAGTTTATCAACGTAACGTCGAACAAGGAAAATCCGCGTTTCGGCGGGTTCATGAGATATGAGTTCACATTTGACGCCGACGTGACGGACGGACGGGAATACAAGCTTGATCTGGGGTACGCGGGCGAATCCGCCGAAGTGGAACTGAACGGCGAAAACTGCGGAGCGAGGATCATCCCGCCTTACGCGTTCGACGTGACCGGAAAGCTGAAAGACAGAAATAACAGGCTCGTCGTGACCGTGGCGAATCACCTGGGCTACGAGCAGAGAGACCTTTGCTCGAAGTATCTGCTGATGGAGCCGTCCGGTCTTCTCGGTCCCGTGAAACTGATTGAATTTGAATGAGCATTCGAAAGGAGCGCATCATGAGCGACTTGAAGATCGGCATCATCGGAACGGGAATGATAAGCGGTATGTTCTGCGACGCGGTGGAGGAAGTCGACAGCGTCACCGTCGGCGCGGTGCTTTCCCGTTCTGAGGAGCGGGGAGAGGGATTTGTCCGGGAGAATCGGCTCGACTGCGCCGTTTTCACCGATTTTGAAGCGTTCGCCGGATCGGGGATCGACGCCGTTTACGTCGCGTCTCCGAACTGCCTTCACATGAAGCACACCATAGAGTCGGTAAGACGCAGGCTGCACGTCCTGTGCGAAAAGCCCATAGCGTCCGACGCCGGCGAATACGCTGAAATGCGACGGGAAGCTGAAAAATGTGAAAGAATTCTTCTCGAGGCCATGAGACCCGCGCACGATCCTTGTTACGTCATCGTGAGAGAAAACCTGCCCCGTCTGGGGACTCTGCGCCGCGCAGCTCTCGAATACTGTCAGTATTCCTCCAGGTACGACAGATTCAAGGCGGGAGAAAGCCCGCGGGCGTTCGATCCCGCCTACTCCAACGCCGCGGTGATGGACATCGGCGTTTACCCCATAAGCGTATGCGTTTCACTATTCGGCGCGCCGTCGGGGGAGATAAAGTCGCGTTCGGTGATACTGAGGGGAGGAATGGAAGGCGCCGGCGAGGCGATCCTTCCCTACGGAGACATGACCGCCGTGATTTCGTATTCCAAAATACACGATTCGGTAAACCCGTCCGTGATCTCGGGCGAGGGCGGCTCGATCATCATCGACAAACTGTCTTCTCCGAAAAAGATCGTATTCATCGGTCGCGACGGAAAAGAAGAAGTCCTTTTCACGTCTGAAAAGGACAACAACATGAGGTACGAGATCCGCGCTTTCGTTGAGGCGATCAGAAAAGGAGAAGCGGACTCTAAGTTCGGAGACGATACGGCGATCACGATCTCGCTCATCGACGAAATCCGCCGTCAGAACGGGATCAGATTCCCGGCAGATGTAAAATAAGGCCTTTTAGACAAAAAGATAACGGCTTGAAGTCGGTTTATGACTTCAAGCCGTTATTTCATTTTAATACCTTAGTTTCCGATGACCGATCAAATTATCACGCTCTTTCTTCCAACATCTCAAGACTATCAGTCATCTCTCGCCACTCGTGAATATGTAAGCATTCGAATGGCGGGGTGTAATCGTATTTTTCTCTGTCCGGTCTGTCGTCGGTGTCGTTTTCGTACCAAACCGGGAAGATACCGGCGGCGTGCGCCCCTTCGACGTCTGAATGCGGATCGTCCCCGCAATACCATATCTCGTCCGGGGATAGTTCTGATTTTCTGATAGCAATATCAAAGAGAATTTTCGACGGTTTACGGAACAAGTAATCGGATGACGTCATCACAAATTCAAACTTGTTGTTCGGAAGAAGTCTGTCGAAACGGATCTTCAACGCCTCTCCAGACCACATAAGGTTGCTAATGACAGCGCTCCTTATTCCATTTGAATTGATATAGTCGAGCATTTCGGCGGCTCCGGGCATAGTAGCTCCGAGAGAAGCGCCGTCCCAGAATACCGTTTCCATTTCAAGCGGAGTCAGGGAAAACTCTATGCCGAGGAGTTCATACAGCACGTGGTCGCCGACCCTTCCAGAAACATCGAGACCGAGTTTGCGCACGGACATAATATGTTCGTCAAAAATAACCTTTGCCTGTTTTCTTATCTCTTCAAAGGAATATCCGCCGGGATTCTTTGTCACATATTTCAACAGCTCGCGGTTTCCGTGCTCGGAATCCCATCCGGGTTCCCACAGAAGCGTATGCCCGTAGTCGAATAATATCATTTTGGGGTATTCCATATTACACCTTCGGCTCATTTAGAATTGACTATATCAGTTTCCACAATCCGTTTTTCGGTTGTTCTTACCCGTTCAGATACTCTATCGCCTGTTTTGCGGCGACGGCGCCGTCGGCAGTTGCGGTGACGATCTGCCGCAATTTTTTGTCTCTTGTATCTCCCGCGGCGAAAATACCGGGACACGAGGTGACGCAGCTCTCGTCGGCGTCGATATACCCGTTTTCCGTGAGATCTACCAATGAGCCGAATCCTCCGTTGTCTGCGTCAAGTCCGACGGCGACGAAAACGCCGCTGACATCAAGGGTCTTTATCTCGCCGGTCTTCAGATCCCTGATCTCGATTCCGCTTACCCTATCGTCGCCGATAATGCGCTCGGGATAGTGGGAATAAACAAACGTGATGTTTTCCTTGCTTTTAGCCGCGCGGACGTATTTTTCATCGGCGCGAAGCTCGTCGCGGCGGTGTATGAGGTAGACGTTCGGACAGATCCCCGCAAGGTACGCCGCGTCCTCCAGAGCGCTGTTGCCTCCGCCTATCACGGCAACGTCACGCCCGCGGAAGAAGTTGCCGTCGCAGACGGCGCAGTAGGACACGCCGCGCCCCGCGAACTCCGTCTCGCCGGGACAGCCGATCCTGCGTCTGGTGACGCCGTTGGCGATGATCACCGCGTCGCCGGAGAAAGAGCCGTTAATGCCCTTGACTGTGAATCCCTCTCCGCTTTTTTCGATACCGGTTACGGTGTCGGCAGTAATAGTGACGCCCGCGGCAGCAAGCTGATCGAACATATGCTGGGACAGTTCCCACCCCGCCACGTCAACAAATCCGGGGTAGTTTGCGATCCGCGCCGTTGTGGTCATCTGACCGCCGTACATACCTTTTTCAATGAGTGTGACGCCGACCCCCGCGTCGGACAAATAGAGCGCCGCGGTCATTCCCGCGGGACCCGCGCCGATTACGACAACGTTTTTCATGAGACAACCTCCCGTGAGATTTACACCTTTATTATGTACCCTTCCGATAAACCGATCACACCTCAGAGTTATTCTCTATCCAATCGTCAATGGATAATCCGCTCATTTGAGTCAAAACGACTTCTTCCCATCTGTCTTTGATGGATCTTCCGTCAAAAACAGGTGCTTCAAACAATTCTTTTGCCGTTTTGAAATTTGAGCCGCCGTCTATATCGCATAAGCCGATCCAATAAGGGAAATCTTTATGCGGAATGAAACCGATAAAATGTTCTTTTTTGTCAGGATCTGTCTGGAAATAGAAAGCGGTTTCGTCAATGTTTGGCTTTTTGTTCTCAAATAAGTCAAATAAAGTTTTG
>CACXCL010000169.1 GCA_902766115.1 uncultured Ruminococcus sp. | reverse complement strand
TTCCCGACAATATCTGTTATTTGCCTCCGAAACGTGATAAAATACAGTCAGAAACAGACGTCGGTTTCACAAAATCCGATCAGGAGGTATTAAAATGAAGATCAATATCGGTACAAACATAAAACGGCTTCGCCAGCAAAAAGGGATAACTCAGGAACAGCTCGCCGAGGCGGTGAACGTCTCATGCCCCGCCGTGAGCAAATGGGAACGTGGCGAGACCTTCCCCGACATCACCCTGCTCCAGCCCCTGGCGTTCTACTTCGGCGTGTCCCTTGACGAGCTGATGGGATACGACAAGGAAAAGGTAAACGAAAAGATCGAGAATGTGATCTCGGAATACTGGCAGTACTATTACAAAGACAACGCCAAGGCCGGAGAGATCATCTGCGGCGCTTTCCGCGAATACCCGAACGACTACCGTGTCATGGGCTGCTACATGTGGTATATAGCAGGCGGCGCGGCGGACAACGATCCGCAGGTTTTGCTCGCGCACAAAGCAGAGTTTGAAGAAATCTGCGAGAGGATCATCGACGGATGCTCCGACGAATCGATCCGGCTGAACGCCTGGAACATGAAAGCAAAGATCCTGCATGCGGAGGGCGACACGCAAGGCGCTCTGGAGATCTATAAAAAAAAGTACGTCAACTGGTATCTGACAGCCGAGCAGAAGACCGAACAGCTTTTTGAAAAGGACACGCCGGAATTCCTGCACCAGGTCAGGGTGAACGCGCTGGAGCTGTCGTCCTTTGCCGCGGACAAGCTCTGCAAGTCGATCTATTTCGACGGCTCGCGCCCTCTTGCGGAGAGGATCGAAAAGGCGGAGCTTTACGGCAAAAAGCTGTCCGCCCTCGCCGAAGAGACGAAGGAGTTGTGTTTCGTCGCCTTCGCGCGTTCGTTCTGGGGGCGTCTCAGGAACGATATCCACTACCGGGGCGGCGGCGAGGAGGCGGAATTGCGCGCGGCCGCGGAGGAGAACAAGCTTGAAACGCTGCAGACCCGTCTGCTGGAGACTGATCCGACTTACGCTAATGTGTGGGGACACAGCCATTGATCCGTCACATAATACCATGGCGCGTCCCTTGAGGGACGCAAGGCACGCTTAAGGAATGTTTATGAAAACCGGCTGAGGTAAGGAGAAGATCCTCTTATTTCAGCCGGTTTTCCTGTGGATGTTTGTGCGCCGGGAGTCAGATGTGATGCGGCGCTGCGTGCCGTCCATGCGCGGAGCGCACATCATGAGGCGAAGCCTCGCATCATGCCCGCAGGGCGCATCATGTTCCGCCGTGGCGGAACACATCATTCGCCGGGTGTCCCAAAGGGCGCCCGGCGTTATTCCCTCTCCCGGGTTTCGGGGCGGATATTATGCCTCTTTTTTGTATATTATTCATAAAAAAACAGCCAAACTCACCCTTTACAGATCGAATTTTAAAAAAAATACGCCCTTTTTGCGTGTAAATATTGACAAAATCGAAACGCTGCTCTATAATTAGTTATTCGTTAATATTTTGTTTGTTATTCCATTTTTCAGGAAACCCCGGCGCGGAGCGCCGGATTCCGGCAAATCGTTCCCGGGGAGGGGAGACAGAAAATGATCAAGTACGTGATAAAGCGCATTCTTCTCGCTGTTCTGACAGTGTTCATCATCTGCGCGATTACGTTCTTCACCATGCACGCCGTGCCCGGCGGGCCGTTCAACCGCGAAAAGGCGCTGAGCGAGTCCACCGTCAAGGCGTTGAACGCCAGGTACGGCCTCGACAAGAGCGTGCCCGAGCAGTTCTTCAATTATATGAAAGGGATCCTTCACGGCGACTTCGGCGTTTCGCTGAAAAACGGACGGAACATCACCGACATCATCGGCGAGTCCTTTCCCATTTCGGCGAAGCTCGGTATTACCGCCATGGCGGTGGCGCTGTTCTTCGGCGTCATTTTCGGGAGTCTTGCCGCTCTGATGCGGAACAAGTTCCCCGACAGGATCATCGTCTTCTTCTCGACGCTGATGACCGCCGTGCCGTCCTTCGTCCTGGCGACGCTGCTGCTTCTGGTCTTCTGTATCCAGTTCCACGTGGTGGACGTCTGGTCCACCAACAACACGAACTACGTGCTGCCGGTCATCGCCCTCTCCGCCTACC
>CACXCL010000168.1 GCA_902766115.1 uncultured Ruminococcus sp. | reverse complement strand
GACAGATTCTATATGTTCACTACCTACCGGTCGAAGACCACCGGCCACCGGGGATGCGCCATCTTCGTTTCCGACACGCCGGAGGGACCGTTCACGCTCCATTCCGACGGTCACGTTACCCCCGCCGACTGGGATTCCATCGACGGCACGCTCTATATCGACCCGGAGGGGAAGCCGTGGATGGTCTTCGTCCACGAATGGACGTCCACGGACGATTCCATCGGCCGCATGGCGGCGGCGCGGCTGTCTGACGACCTGAAGGAGTTCATCACCGAGCCGGTGGAACTGTTCCGCGCCGACGATCCGGCGTGGTCGAACGGACAGATCACCGACGGCCCGTTCATGTACAGATGCGAGGACGGCGGACTTCTGATGATCTGGTCCAACGGCGACAGGTTCGGCTACTGCGTCGGGATCGCCCGCAGCGAGTCGGGAGATGTGACCGGCCCCTGGATCCAGGACGAGGTCCCGCTGTACTCTCTCGGCCACAGCGGTCTTTACAACGGCGGTCACGGCATGATATTCACCTCGTTCGAGGGGGATATGTACGTCTCCATGCACAATAACAACGACTCCACGAGCACCACGGGGAGCAAACCCTTCTTCCTCCGGATCAGGGAGGAGGGCGGAACGCTGGTATGGGATTTCCGGGACGAATAATACTTGACTCTGCCCGAAGTATATGATAGAATTGTGTAGAAACCCGGAGAATTTCATCAATCATACATAAAAAGGAGACTGAAAAATGGGACTTATCAAGGCTGCATTAGGGGCAATCGGCGGCAACCTCGGCGACCAGTGGAAGGAATATTTCTACTGTGACTCCATGAGTTCCGACGTTCTTGCCGTGAAGGGCAAGAAGAGGATCGGCGACAGATCCTCCAACAGGCACGGAGAGGACAACATCATTTCCGACAAGTCGGTCATCGCCGTGAACGAGGGCCAGTGCATGATGATCGTGGAGAACGGCAAGGTCGTGGATCTCTGCGCCGAGCCGGGCGAGTTCATCTACGACAGCAACGCGTCGCCGTCCATCTTCGCGGGCAATCTGAAGGACGGTCTTAAGGGCACCCTCCGGGACATCTGGGACAGATTCACCTTCGGCGGCACCCCGGGCCGCGATCAGCGGGTGTACTACTTCAACATCAAGGAGATCGCGGGCAACAAGTACGGGACACCGGCTCCCGTGCCGTTCCGCGTGGTGGACAAGAACATCGGTCTCGACGTGGACATCTCCGTCCGCTGCAACGGCGAGTATTCCTACAGGATCGTGAACCCCATGGTGTTCTACACCAACGTCTGCGCCAACGTGACGAACGAATTCCGCAGAGAAGAGATCGACTCCATGCTGAAGACGGAGATCCTCACGGCTCTCCAGCCCGCATTCGCGCGCATCTCCGAGATGGGCATCCGATACAGCGCCCTTCCGGGCCACACCGTCGAGCTGACCGACATCATGAACGACGTCCTCAGCAAGAAATGGGGCGAGCTCCGCGGTCTGACGATCTACTCCATCGGAATCAACTCCATCACCGCCCCCAAGGAAGACGAGGACATGATCAAGGAGCTCCAGAAGAGCGCGGTCCTCAAGGATCCCACTATGGGCGCGGCTACCCTTACCGCCGCTCAGGCGCAGGCCATGAAGGACGCCGCCAAGAATTCCGCGGGCGCCATGACCGGCTTCATGGGATACGGTATGGCGGCGAACGCCGGCGGCGGCACGAACACCGCGAACCTCTACGAAATGGGCAAGCGCGCCGAGGAGGAAAAGGCGGCGAAGGCGGCAGCCGAGGGCGCCTGGACCTGCGAGTGCGGGACCGTGAACACCGGCAAGTTCTGTTCCGAGTGCGGCAAGGCGAAGCCGGAGGCGGACAAGTGGATCTGCTCCTGCGGCACCGAGAACACCGGCAAGTTCTGCTCCGAGTGCGGCAAGCCGAAGCCCGGGAGTGACAAGTGGGTCTGCTCCTGCGGTACGGAAAACACCGGAAAATTCTGCTCCGAGTGCGGAAAAGCAAGAGAATAATTTATGGCGGGGGACTTTTTGAAAAAAGTCCCCCGCACCCCCCAAAAACCCTTTACAAGGCGCGGAAATTCTTCCGCGCCGGTGTTTTTGATGAAGATATGAAAGACCTCGTCCCCGGACGGACGGGGAATAACGAAAAAACCGCAAAAATTTTTTAGAAAAAGCGGCTATTCGCGTGGCGGCGCGGGATATATGCCTATGAAGGATCAAAATTACGGGAAGGAGAGCGGATTCAGCGAAAGCGGGCGGAAATGATAGATAATTATCAGTTTGAGGACCTTTACAAAAAGTTCTACGCCCCGGTATATAAATATTGCCTCGTCCGGCTCTCCTTTGACAGGGATTCCGCCGCCGACGCCGCGGACAACGT
>CACXCL010000167.1 GCA_902766115.1 uncultured Ruminococcus sp. | reverse complement strand
GCTCGTTTTCGTCGAGTTTCATTGTGATCACCTTGATGGTGTGCTCGTACTGGGGGATGAGAATGTATTCCAGCGCGTTGACGCGCCTCCTTGTTTTCTCGATCTCCACGCACAAAAGCTGCGCCGTTTTTTCAAGCGTTGCAAGGCGGATCAGTTTCTCCGTCTCTTCGCTGATACGGCTGACGGCTGAGTCGATCGCCGGAGAGGTGAACGCGTATCCGTATCCTGCGCCGCC
The DNA here is from genome assembly GCA_902766115.1 of uncultured Ruminococcus sp. Taxonomy (GTDB): domain Bacteria; phylum Bacillota; class Clostridia; order Oscillospirales; family CAG-272; genus RUG11130. Next base: position 11,357 of record CACXCL010000167.1, on the reverse strand, counting down.
GGATCTTCCCGTTGCCTTTTCAACATTGAATTCCGGTACGATGACGGACATCATGTTGTGATTTGTGACAGATACTTTTCCCTCGTAAGCCGGCATAAGGAGCGCCTCGCGCAGGATCCGCGGATCGGTCTCAGCCGCGGCATATTCAAATTCTCTGAAAACGCCGCTGAAAGACTTCTCAAGCGTTTTTCTCAGCTTTTTGGACTCGCGGACGATATCGAGGAACTGCTTCATCAGTTCATCGCACTTGTCTTTCAGAAGCTTGTGACCGCGCCGAGCGGTGGTCAGCTTGTTCTTCTGTTTTTTAAGCTCCATCCGGGTCGGGTTGACCCTGATCTCAGCCATATGCTATGCGCTCCTTTCTTCGGGATCTTGTTTTATCGGGTGGCTCATGCCTGCGTCTCGTCCTCAGGCCAGTATTTGTCAAGGATCGCCGGGCTGATCCTCTTCATTTCGCTTCTGGGAAGGATCCTCAGCAGCTCCCATCCCAGGTCCAGCGTTTCCTCGACGGATCTGTTCTCGTCAAACCCCTGATTGATATATCTCGCCTCGAATTCGTCGGCGAATTTTGCGTAAAGACGGTCAACGGGAGTCAGCGCCGCTTCGCCCAGGACCACCATCAGTTCTTTTGCGTCGCGCCCTCTGGCGTAGCTTGCGAAAAGCTGATTCATAGTGTTCGCGTGGTCCTCTCTGGTCTTCCCGGGACCGATACCTTTGTCCTTCAGTCTCGACAGAGAGGGAAGGACGTCCACGGGAGGAAGATATCCCTTCCTGTAAATTTCACGGGAAAGTATTATCTGCCCCTCGGTGATATAACCGGTGAGGTCCGGGATCGGATGAGTCTTGTCGTCCTCGGGCATCGTCAGAATCGGGATCATGGTGATGGAGCCGTCGCATCCCAGCTTTCGTCCCGCGCGCTCGTACATGGTCGCCAGGTCCGTATAGAGGTATCCGGGGTAGCCTCTTCTGCCCGGGACCTCTTTTCTCGCCGCGGAGACCTCGCGGAGCGCCTCGGCGTAGTTCGTGATGTCGGTGATGATAACGAGAACGTGCATGTTCTTCTCGAAGGCGAGGTATTCCGCAGCCGTCAGAGCCATACGCGGGGTTGAGATCCTCTCGATGGCGGGGTCGGAAGCGAGGTTGATGAAGAGCACCGTCCTGTCAATGGCGCCCGTGCGTTTAAAGTCGGAGATAAAGAAGTCGGCTTCCTCGAAGGTGATACCGACCGCCGCGAAAACAACGGCAAAATCAGTCTTGCCGGCGTCGCTCCGCACGCTCGCCTGACGGGCGATCTGAGCCGCAAGCTGTGCGTGAGGAAGACCGGAACCGGAGAAAATGGGCAGCTTCTGACCGCGGACGAGAGTGTTAAGCCCGTCGATTGTCGAAACGCCGGTCTGAATGAACTCGTTGGGGTAGTCGCGTGCCGCGGGATTTATCGGAGTGCCGTTGATATCAAGGGATGCTGTTGGGATAAGCTTCGGACCGCCGTCGATGGGTCGGCCCATGCCGGAGAAAACTCTTCCGAGCATGTCGTCCGACACAGCCAGTTCAACACCGTGACCGGAGAACCTCACTTTTGAGTGTGCGAGATTGAGTCCTGCTGACGCCTCGAAAAGCTGGACGAGAACGTTTGAACCGTCCACCTCAAGAACGCGGCATCTTCTGACTTCGCCGTTTTCAAGTTCGATCTCGCCGAGCTCGTCGTATTTTACTCCGTCCACTTTTCTCACGAGCATAAGGGGACCCGCGATCTCCTCTATCGTTCTGTATTCTCGGATCATAATTCGGATAATTCCTTTCTCAGTCTGTGCGTCGTCACCTGACGTAAAGCGCCTTAAGCGAGGATTCGATCTCAGCCTTTATGTCGGCGAAAACTTCTTTGACTTCATGGTCTGCTGTCACCTTTGCGCGCCCGATCCTCTCTCTCACGGGCAGGGAGGCGATCTTGTCGATATCGGCCCCGTTGTCTATCGCTTCCTTTGCCTTGTCGCGGAAGAACAGTATGAGCTCGATCAGCGCAAGCTGTTTCTGCTGCGCGGTGAAAGCGTCCTCGATGTCGAACGCGTTCTGCTGCAGGAAGTCCTCTCTTACGGACCGGGCTATCTCAAGAGTCAGCCGGTCGTCTTTCGAGAGTGCGTCTACACCCACCAGCTTCACGATCTCGTCAAGCTCCGACTCCTTCTGCAGGATCCTCATGAGCTCCCGTGAGAGATCGTTCCATTTGCCTGAAATGTTCTCGGAAAACCAGCCTGCCAGCCTGTCTTTGTAAAGAGAATATGAGTTGAGCCAATTGATGGCGGGGAAGTGGCGCGCGTAAGCCAGGGCGGAATCGAGCCCCCAGAAGACCTTGACGATCCTGAGCGTAGCCTGAGAGACGGGTTCCGAAATATCGCCTCCGGGAGGCGATACCGCGCCGATGGCGGTGACAGATCCGGTCCTTCCGTCGGAGCCGATGCATCTGACCTCGCCCGCGCGCTCGTAGAAACCGGCGAGACGAGAGGTGAGATATGCGGGATATCCTTCGTCGCCGGGCATTTCCTCGAGACGTCCGCTCATCTCGCGGAGCGCTTCCGCCCAGCGGGACGTGGAGTCCGCGATCACAGCCACGGACAGACCCATGTCTCTGAAATACTCCGCTATGGTGATACCGGTGTAGATAGACGCCTCGCGCGCCGCAACGGGCATATCCGACGTGTTTGCGATCAGGACCGTGCGTTCCATGAGGGATCTGCCCGTCCTGGGGTCGGTGATCTCGGGGAATTCCCTCAGAACGTCTGTCATCTCGTTGCCGCGCTCGCCGCATCCGATGTAGACCACCAGGTCCACGTTGCTCCATTTGGCAAGCTGATGCTGCACGACGGTCTTTCCGGACCCGAAAGGACCCGGGATGCACGCGGTACCGCCCATTGCGATGGGGAACAGCGTGTCGATGATACGCTGACCCGTGATCATCGGAGTGTTGGGGGGCATCTTTTCGACATAGGGGCGCGCCCGCCTGACAGGCCATTTCTGCATCAGCGTAAGGGGCGTTTTGACGCCGCCGGCGGAGACGATCTCTCCGATCCTGTCTTCAACGGTATATTTGCCGGACAGAAGGTATTCTATCTTGCCCGAGACCCCGGGAGGAACCATGATCTTATGACGGATGACGTCGGTCTCGTCCACGTATCCGACGACGTCGCCTCCGGTGACGTCGTCGCCGATCTTCGCCGTGGCGACGAACTCCCACTTGTCCTCGCGGCTGATGGAGGGAATATCAACGCCTTTCAGAATGTTTGGACCGGCGATCTGTCTCATTTTTTCGAGGGGACGCTGTATTCCGTCGTAAATGTTGCCGATGAGGCCCGGCCCGAGTTCCACGGAAAGCGGCTCCATCGCGGACACGACTGCGTCGCCGCGGCCGAGGCCCGCCGTCTCTTCGTAGACCTGGATAGAAGCCCTGTCGGAGTGCATTTCGATTATCTCGCCGATGAGCTTTTTTTCACCGACGCGGACCACGTCGAACATATTGGCCTCGCGCATGCCCTCCGCTATTACCAGGGGTCCCGAGATCTTGATAATTCTTCCTTCTGTCATCGTTTATTATCTCCGTTATATATTTTGAAAAGTAACTTTTCGTCAATCTCCCGCCAGGATATCGGCGCCCACCGCGCGTTCCACGAATGAGCCGAGCCTTTTCTCGCCGACTGTGCCGTCGCCGTCGGGGAGAGGTATGACCGCGGGAGTGATCGCATCTCCGTAAATACCGTCAGCCCACGGGATTACGTCGTATTCCGAGGTGACGAATATAACGTCGCATCCGTCGTCCGCCGCGCGCTTGACGGCGTCCTTGGCTTCCTCAACGCTTCCCGCGTCATAGACGGAAAAACCGGAGGCGAGAAAACACATTATTTTGTCGCCGGAACCGACGACGCCGATCTTTGCCATTGAAATATGCCTCCCTTCGGGATCAGTTTACTTTGAATCTGCGCCGGATCTCTTCTCTCGGGCATCCGGCGCGGATCATGGAGGCTATCATCCTGCACTGCCTCAGCTCCGCCTCCCGTTCAATGAGGAACATTGCGGGGATCTCAGGTCCGAACGGCCTGAATCCGTAAGGCTTGACGACGGATTCGAAGATCTCGTCCAGTCTCGCCGATGTGTCAACAATATCCGACGTCTCCCTTATCGCAGCTCTCATGGGATAATCGTCGATCCTGTTTGCAAGCGCGTCGCGCATGTCTGCGCCGGATAAAACGTCCTCCGCCGCCGACAGGAATCTTTCAACGGGTATCGTCCCTCCCGACACGGACGCTCTTTCGATGACCGACGTGACGGTGCCGGACGGAAGACCCGAAACGTGTACCCTGAGATACGTCATGATGTTGACCGTATCCGCTCTTTTCGATATAAGGTCGGAGAACAGTTTCACTCCGGTCTCTTTCGCGGACCTCTCAGAGTCCTCGAAACAACCTTTGTCGATAAGAAAGTCGATGATCCGCGCCTCGCCTGTCTGCTCGTACTCGTCGAGGGCTTCCGCGGCTCCGGACGCCATGTTCTCGGGGATACCGTCGAACCGTCTGCTGCGCACGCATTCTTTTATCTTTTCCGCCCCGACGGTTCCGCAGTTGAAAAACAGGTCGCCGGAGCTTGCACCGGTGATATTCTCTTTCAGGGCGACTTTCAGGTTGTTGCAGTCGAATTTGAAGAGCAAAAATCCGTATACTGAGGGATCGGGGACAGACGACGTCACAAGATCAACAGCCGAATCCAGCGCGGCGGAAACGGTGGAAGAAAAGTCCGTCGCAGAGGGAATAAAGCGGTCAGAAACAAGCCCCGCGTCGAGTATGAGCGACGCCAGTTCTCCGACGGATCCCGCGCCCGTGAACGAAAGGAGTCTCTCTCCGGCGGTTCCTTTGCCTCCGGCGGACCTGATCATCGTGGACGCGTAAATATAATCTCTTTCTTTTTGGGCTTTCATTGGGATATCACGCCCTCCGTAACAGTTATTCTTTATTCTCGCCGTTATCTTTTGATGAGAAAAGGATCTCCGCAACTTTTGAGTCCGTCTTTTCCTTGACCGATGCGATCATGGACGCGACGGAACAGTTTGTCTCCGTATCGCCGTATTTCACGATAACTCCGCAGTCTATCTGCGCCGGTTCCTTCGCCAGTTTGATTTTCGGAACGGTAATGTTTTTGTTGGCGATGTACTGATCCGCTTTTGAGATCACCGTACTGCCGTATTTTTCTGCGTCTTCGGGGGAAAGAGCCGCTTCATAAGGTACCTTCAGCTCGGCGGAGTACTCTTCCTCGCCGTATTTTTCTACAAGAGCGCCGAGGTTTTCCATCCGTTCGATCACGGCGTCTCCGAGAAGTCGGGAGAGAACCATGACATACTCGTCCTCAGGGAGGGAGCGGATATATTCCTCCGCACCGGCGTAAACCTGATCGATAAGTATCGTCTTTGCCCGAAGGATTATTTCCTTCTCGAGGAGTTTTCCGGATGAATCCGCTTTGGAAATGATGTTCTCGTACGTTTTGATCGCTTCGTTTTCCGTCCGTGCGAAAATATCCTTCAGGCAGACCTCCGTCTCGTCGTTGATCTCGGCGATCTTTCCGTCCCGCGCGGCGTTTATCTCCCCGATACGCAGATCGGCCTCGTCGTATATTTTGTCGAGGATCAGATTAAGGTTGTTCATTTGAAATACCTTTGATTATTGATAAGCAACTTACACTTTGAACATCAGGATGGGAAGCAGGGAAATGAGCAGCGCGAAGATCGCATACGTTTCGACCAGAGCCGCCGAAGTGACGGCTTTGATGGACTCTGCGGGTCTTTTTGAAACGAGGCTTATGCCTGTTGCCGCGACCCGTCCCTGTGCGATGCCGGATACCAGACCGACTATTGCGATGGGAAGAGACGCCATGAGGAAGAACGCGCCCTGAGCTGTGCTGAGCTGTACGGGAGCGCCGCCCAAAAGGCCGATCTTGTTGATGATAAGAAAAGCGGTGACGAGCCCGTAGATACCCTGCGTTCCGGGAAGCGCCTGAAGCAGAAGCGCCTTACCGAACTTGGTGGGGTCTTCCTGAAGCATTGCGGACGACGCCTCGCCGACTATGCCGACGCCTTTCGCGCTCCCGATGCCTGCCAGAGCCGCCGCGAGAGCCGCGCCGAGAAGGGCAAGATTCTGCCCCGAAAAAATCATGTTCAAAAGATCTCCGAATGTTTTCATTTTGTGTTTCCTCCGTTATTTGAAATTTACGTATTTTGATTCAGCTGTGAGAGGTTCGAACGGCCTTCCGCCGTCCTCGTAGAATTTTCCGAAGAATTCGATATACTGCAGTCTCGACGTGTGGACGAACGTGCCGAGCATGTTGATCGCCATATTCAGCAGGTGTCCTATCAGGAAAATCACGATGAAGAAGATAACGCCGATGACTGACGGACCGGGGAGCGTGCCGAGAATGTTGAACACGCTGGCGATGACCATGGACGCCAGCCCCAGCGCAAGTATCCTCGAGTAGGAGAGCAGGTCGGAGAGATACCCGATTATGCTGTAGAGGCTTCCCACGCCCCCGACTATCTTCATGAAAATGTTCTTGTTGTGTCTGCCCTGGGTGGCGACCAGCATCACGAGCCCCGCTATAACCATGACAAGTCCCGCCGTTCTGCTCAGCAGGAACACCGCCGCGCCGAGAAAGAGGATGATCCAGCTTCCGACGTCGAATACGGCGTCGAACTTCTTTCCTCTCTTCCACAGGACGTAGAACTTGATGCAGAGTCCGCAAACGAGGTGAAGCGCGCCTATGGCGAGGGATAGGATAAGAAAAGTCGTGAAATTCGTCAGCGGATCGAACCACAACGCAAGCCTCGGAGGCTTGACCCGGAACCATTTCTCGGCGAGAACCGCGGGAACGTCCCCGAAATATCCTCCGAAAAGGACGCCCATCACGATACACGAGATGCCGCACAGACCGAACATTGTCAACATGTTTTTCATTGACTTTTTCGGCTTCATCAAACCGATCCCGAGGAAACAGCCGATGGAAATCAGCAGTCCGTACCCGACGTCGGCGAGCATCATCCCGAATATCACGATGTAAAAGAAACTCATGATGAACGTGGGATCGAAGGTGCCGTATTTGGGAAGGGAGTATAGCTCGACGACCGGTTCGAAATTCTTTGCAAATTTGTTGTTTTTCAGTAGAACGGGTACGTCGTCTTCCTCCGTGGGGTCGGTGAACTCGTACGCGTCGCCATATCCGTCAAGCTTTTCCGAAAGCGACGGCACCGCCGCCTCCGGGACCCATCCGGTGATCATCCCGACCTTCGACGTGACGGCCATTTTCGACGTGGCGTTTATCCGGGCTTCATCAGTGGTGAGCAGATCATGGTAGACTTCGATCTTGTCTGCCTGCTCGCTCAGGGCCTTCGCTTCCCGGTCGATCTCCCGAAGCTTTTCCTCGTCTGCGCGAAGCTTTTGCAACAGTATCGCGGTCCGCCCTTTGGCAAAGCCGCTTTTCTCATCCGCTTTTGCGGGAGTGGGAGCGAAACCCGCCCTCGTCAGCGCGGAGAGCGCCTCGTCATAGTCGTCCCGATGTGCTGTGAGAAGGACGTATCTGTGCGTCTTGCCGACGCTGAGAGTTTCCGCGACTGCGGCAAAAGTTCCGGAGCTTTGCAGGACCGTTTCGGGATCGGTCTTCGCGGCCATCAGTCCGGCGACGCTTCTCGTCGTCACGGTCGACGACTCCGGAAGAGGAACGTCGAGATTTACCCACGGCTTCAAAGCGGCAAGCTCGTTCCTCAGCGACTGAGTTTCCGAGGTGAGTCTCGTTTTTTCGTTCTTTATTTCCACGGCGCGTTTAACGTATCCGTAGGCCTCGTCGCGATATCGCCCGTTGTCGGCGGAGTGCCTGTCCACCTCCCTCGGAGGGGAGAAGAGGCCTTTTGAGCTCGCCGCGTATCCTGCGAGAAAGTCAAGAGCCGATCCCGTTTCCGCAATACGGGTTTTGACTTCGGAGTCCTCCGAAGTCATGTCGAGCGCTTCCGCCCCGTCGGGCGGCGACTCGGCGTATTCTTTTTCGATATCGACGCATCCGAGATCCTGCATTAGCCTGAAGAGGGAATCCGAATCGTCCCTCAGAGTCAGGACCCGGAAACGTTTCATTTTTGTCACTGCCATTTGCCGATCAACTCCCGAACGACTTCCGAGATCGCCTCGTTTTTCTTCGTTATCGCGGAGGAGAGCATCTCTTCTGCTTCCGCGTTTGCCGCTTCTTCGTGCTTTTGTCTGATCTCCGACGCGCGATCTTCGCCTTTTTTCTCAGCGGCGCGGATCGCTTTGTCTGCGTCCTGTTCCGCTTTTTTTATTCTCAAAGCGCACTCCGCCGCGGCTTTTTCAACGGCTTCGTCCGCAAGACGCTGCGCTTCGGCGACCCGCCTCTCGGCCTCGGCTTCCGCTTCGCGTATCGCTTTCATGACTTCTTCGGACATAGATCTATTCATCCTTTCCGGATATATCGTCCCCGTCCTTTTTCAGCTTGGACGGAGACCCGAACGTATACGGATATTCTATCACAAATTCTCCATTGAGGCAACAACAACAGGGAAATTTTATGTTAAATTTTTTATAATGGGGTACGGTGAACATTTATTCGCCGGGATCCTTCGGCGTCACAGATCCTTCGGATCGACGCCGCGGATCTTCGCCATGTGCGCCTTCGCCGCCTGTTCCGTTTTATTTTCGCCGTATTCGTAATACTTTCTCCCGACGAGATCGTCCGGCAGGTACTGCTGTTCCACGTATCTGTTCGGATAGTCGTGGGGATACTTGTATCCCTTAAAGAGGGGGCTTTTGAGGTGAGACGGTATCTCTTTGCCTTTTCCGGATGAAATATCCGCCGCCGCCGCGTCGTATGCGTAGTTGGCTGTGTTTGATTTCGGCGCGGTGGCAAGCATCACGGCGGCGTTCACGAGAGGGATCCTCGCCTCCGGCAGACCAAGCTCCTTTGCGCTCTCGCAGCAGGCTCGGGTGATGACGGCAGCCATGGGATACGCCGCGCCGATATCCTCGCTGGCGATGACCTGGAGCCGTCGGCAGGGAGATATGAGATCGCCCCCTTCAAGGAGCCGTGCGAGGTAGAACACGGCGGCGTCGGGATCGGAACCGCGAATCGACTTCTGTAGTCCCGACAGGAGATCGTAGTGTACGTCGCCGTCCCTGTCGAAGTTCGACATCGAAAGGGTGGGGAGCAGGTCCCGCACGTCTTCCTCGTCGATCTCGTTTTTTTCGACCACGTTCAGCGCAAGTTCGAGGGTGTTAAGCGAGCGTCTCATGTCCCCGGCGCCGGCGTCGGCGATCAGTCGAAGAGCGCCGTCTGTGAAACTGACGTTCTCTCTCAGCTTTTTCGCGCCTTCCCTGAGCCTTGGGAGCGCCTCCTCCGGAGAGATGTGCTTGAATTCGAAAACCGAACACCTGGACAGGAGCGCGTCATAGATATAATAGTACGGGTTTTCCGTTGTGGACGCTATGAGCGTGATCGAGCCGTCCTCGATATACTGCAGAAGCGACTGCTGTTGCTTTTTGTTGAAGTACTGTATCTCGTCGAGGTAGAGCAGAACGCCCCCCTCGCCCATGATGGACCCGGTAGTCGAGACCACCTGCTTCACGTCTGCGAGAGTCGCCGTGGTGGCGTTGAGGAAAAAGATCTCCTTTCCGGACTCGGCGGCGAGGATCGAAGCGGCTGTGGTTTTTCCCGTGCCCGGGGGACCGAAAAATACCACGGACGGCAGGACGCCGTTTTTAACCAGCTTCCTGAGGACGCCGTTTTTACCCACAAGTTTTTCCTGCCCGACCATCTCGTCAAATGACTTGGGACGGAGCATGTCCGCCGCGGGCTTTAGCCTCGCGCACATAAGATCACCTCACAGAAAAAGGATAATTGTTTCGCCCCGCGCATAAAATGAGGATGCGGGGAGGGGATAAGATGACTGTAAGAGCCGTGAGAACCGTGGAAGGGAAATGTACCGTCTCGATCCCGGAGTTTTCCGTTTCGGACGGAGATCCGAAACGGGCAACGCGTCATGTCCGCATAATGAACGGCTTTTACTCGAAACTTCAAAGCGGGATCATCTCCTTTGCCGCGTCCCGGGACGGGCAGGGCGCCGTTCGTGTTCGCGGCGTGGAAGGAGTCTTTGAGTCAGAACAGACGGGCGTATCGGCTTTCAGGGTAAAATACACCGTCCGCGGGAGATTTCTGTCGTCCGGTATGTCGGGACAGAGTTCCGCGTTCCGCCTGACTCGCGTGATCGATGCGGTGTGGTCGGACGGCTCAGTCGTCTCTTTGTCGGTAAAGTAGTCGAATATTTATATAGTATTTTATATAAGAAAAGGCCGTTTGTCAACCGCCGCGGAGATAAACGAAAAAAAATTTTGAAAAAGTGTTGACATCAGGCGAAAATTAGTGTATAATCTCGGTGTTGTTGAACCAAAGACAGCAGGTTACGGTAAAAGCTTTACGCTTTCCTGCCGAGGAGAGACGCACGAGAATACGTTATCTGTGCCTTTTTCCTCGTTTCGGGAAAAAGGCTTTTTCGTTTCCTGAAAATCAAACGAAGGAGGAAAATGCGAAATGCCAAGCGCAAAGATTCTTGAGCAGAAGAAAGCGTTCGTGGAAGAGCTCGCCGACAAACTCGGCCGCGCCGCTTCCGGAGTGCTTGTAAAGTATCAGGGAATCACGGTCGATGAAGACACAAAGCTCCGCGCCGAGCTCCGTGCCGCAGGCGTCGAATATTCCGTCATCAAGAACAGACTTATCGGTCTTGCATGCGATAAAGTCGGTTTCGGCGATATGAGACAGCACCTTGAAGGCATGAACGCCGTCGCTATCAGCTATGAGGACCCCATCGCTCCCGCCAAGATACTTAAAAAGTATGCCGATAAGATCGAGACTTTCGAGATCAGAGCAGGATTCATTGACGGAGCGGTCGTCGACGCGGCCGTGGTCGGAGATCTTGCCGACATCCCGCCGAAGGAAGTTCTTATCGCCAGACTCATGGGCAGCATGCAGTCGCCTCTCTACGGTCTTGCTTGCGGATTGCAGGCGATCATAGACAAGAGCGGCGAGGAAGCCGCTCCCGCGGAAGAGGCACCCGCAGAAGAGAAACCCGCCGCAGAAGCGACAGAGGCTGAGGCCGCTCCCGCAGAGGAAGCGCCCGCCGCAGAGTAATCAAAAACAAAAAAACAAATCAATTATTTAACGGAGGAAAATAAAATGGCATCTGAAAAGATCACAGCGATCCTGGATGAGATAAAGGCTCTTACCATTCTTGAGCTCTCTGACCTGGTCAAGGCAATCGAAGAGGAGTTCGGCGT
>CACXCL010000166.1 GCA_902766115.1 uncultured Ruminococcus sp. | reverse complement strand
CTTTTTCTTTTCGGCAAGCGCCGAATTTGACGAGATCTTCACCGTGGGCACCGGCGAGCCGAAGGGCGTGCCCCGCCCGGTGGTGAACAGGACGATCTGCGCTCCCGACACCGCCAGCGACGTGGACGCCACAAGGTCGTTCCCCGGCGCGCTGAGCAGATTGAGTCCCGGCGCCGTCACGGGATCGCCGTAACCGATCACGTCCATGACCGGAGCCGAGCCGCATTTCTGCGTACACCCGAGGGATTTGTCCTCCAGAGTGGTGATCCCTCCCGCTTTGTTGCCGGGGGACGGGTTCTCGTACACCGTCTGACCGTATCTTATGAAATATTCCTTGAATCCGTTGATGAGATCCACGGTTTTGTCGAAGATCTCCCGGCTGACGCACCTCTTCATGAGGAGCGCCTCCGCGCCGAACATCTCCGGCACCTCCGTGAGGATGGCGGCGCCGCCTCCGCCAATGAGCAGGTCGGAGAACGCGCCCACCACCGGATTTGCCGTGATGCCGGACAGCCCGTCCGAGCCGCCGCACTTGAGACCCACGATAAGCCTGTCGGAGGTCGTGTTCTCCCGCTCGTCCCGGGAGGCGATATCGCACAGTTCGCGAACGATGCGAAGCCCCTCTTCGATCTCGTCCTCCACGTCCTGTGAGACGAGGAACCTGACTCTTTCGGGGTCGTACTGCCCGAGTATTTTCTTGAATTCCGGAATGTTGTTGTTCTCGCATCCGAGGCCGAGGACCAGCACGCCGCCGGCGTTGGGGTGCTTCACCAGCCCCGCCAGGGCTTTCTGCGTCCGCAGATGGTCGTCGCCCAGCTGCGAGCATCCGTATGGATGGGGGAACGCCGCAACGGCGGTGACGGAGCCGGTCATGAACTCCCTGCCCCTCTCCGCGATGATCTCCGCCGCGGAGTTCACGCATCCCACCGTGGGGATGATCCATATCTCGTTGCGGACGCCGACTCTGCCGTCAGCCCGCACGAATCCCCGGAAAGTCCCGCGCCGTCCCGCGGGAACAGGGGTCTCCTCCGGCTCGTAGACGTAGTCCAGCACTCCGTCGAGATTGGTCCTCACGTTGTGGGTGTGGACCCACTCGCCGGGGGCGATATCCGCCGTGGCGCGTCCGATGGGACTGCCGTATTTTATCACGTTCCCGCCCTCCCTGATCGCAGAAAGAGCGAACTTGTGTCCCATGGGCACGTCCTCCGGGAGCGTCACACCGAGGCGCACATCTCCCTTTTTGAGAGCGGAGAGCGCCACAGCCACGTTGTCGGCGGGATTTATCTTAATGTGATCCATCTTATTCCTCTTTCAGTCGTTTTCGGCAGCTGCCTTTTTAAGTGCCGCCTCCGCACCCTCTGTCACGATGAGGTCGTACCACCTCTTCGCCGCGTCGGTGAAGCCCGGCGTCTCTGTGAGATCCCTCCCCCAGAAGTCAGCCCGTGCGGCGAACTGCTCTATCAGATCGGGATCATTCCGGTGCTCCGTGAAGAAGGACAGCACCGCGCCGTCGTCAAGAATGCGGTACTCCTCGCCGTTCCGGTCTCCCCAGAGACCGCCGTCACGAGGCTCGCCCGACGCATAGAACGCGCAGAGGCCCGCGAAAGACATGGTAAGCGCCTCGGGAAGCCTGCCGTACATCTCGCGGTAGTCGAGCAGGCTCGGCAGGACTCTCGCTTTCCACTTGGAAACGGAGTTGAGGCATATGGAGATCAGCGCGTGATCGATGAAGGGATTGTCGAACCGCTCCATTACGCTGTCGGCGAATTTTTTCACCTCGTCCGCGGGGAGTTTCACCGTGGGCATGATCTCGCGGTATACGCACCGGTCGATGAACGGACGGACTGCGGGGTCTCTCATACAGTCCCGGACGATCGAGCGGCCCGCCAGGAACGCCGTGGGGCAGAAGGAGGTGTGCGCGCCGTTGAGGATCCGCACCTTTCTCTCCCGGTAGGGCTTCTGATTTTCAGTATAGATAACCGGAAGTCCCGCCGCCGCGGGATCGAATATCTTCTTCGCCCTTTCCGGGTCCGCGGTCTCGATGACCCAGAGGGCGAAGGGCTCCCCGACGGTCACAAGTCTGTCGCGATAGCCGATCTCCTCCCATATCTTGCCGTCCTCGCCATCCCCCTTCGGGTAACCCGTGACGATACGGTCCACGAGAGTGGAGCAAAACAGGCACGCGGTGTCGAGCCAGCGGACGAATCCGTCCGGAAGACCCCACAGCGCGGCGTATTTCGTCACGCAGTCGTAGAGCGCGCCGCCGTTGTTCTCGATGAGCTCCACCGGCAGGATCATCAGCCCCCGGTCCCCGGCTCCGCCGAAGAACTCGTACCTCTCAAAGAGGAATTTCGTCAGCTTGCCGGGATAAGACCTCGGCGGCTCCATATCGAGTCTGTCGTCGGGGTCGAAGGCGATCCCCGCCTCAGTGGTGTTGGAAATCACGATCTTCAGGTCCTCGCCCCGGGCGAGGGCCATGAATTCCGCGTAGTCCTCCACCGCGCCAACCGCCCGGCTGACTGAGGTGACGAGCCGCGCCTCGCTCACCGTCTTCCCGTTCTCCCTGCCCCGCAGTACTGCGGTGTAAAAGCAATCCTGCTCCCGGAACAGGTCCAGCGTTCCGTATTCGATGGGCTTCACGATGGCGATGTTGCCGTCGAAAACGCCCTTTTCGTTCGCCTCGTCGATCATCCTGTCCGCGAACGCCCGGAGGAAGTTCCCCTCTCCGAACTGGACGACCCGGAGCGGTCTATTCGTTCTTTTTCCGATCTCTTTTATATCTCTCATGGCGTTTACCTTTCAATATGAGCGCGCCCTCACCGCCCGGGAAAACTCGCGGGAGAATGAGGGTGCGGCGTTGTTATTACTTTCTCTCGATGGTATAGTCGTGTCCCTCGGCGGGGCGGATCTTTTTCTCGTCCACCGTTCCGAAGGAGTCCTCGTCCACGAACAGGGTGAAGTCGTCGTGCGCCTTCATCACCGTCGCCGGGATCAGGTTGGTAGCGTCGTTGTAAAGCGCCTTCTGCACCGCGTCCGCCTTGACGGCGTAGGGAACGATGGAGACGATGGCGCGGCACTTCAGGATCTGATACACCGTCATGGACACCGCCTGACGCGGAACGTCGTCCACGGTGGCGAACCAGCCCTCGCGGACCTGCTGTCTCTTGCAGGTGTCGTTCAGGTTCACGATGATGTACGCGTCGGTGGTGTCAAAATCCGCCGGCGGATCGTTGAACGCGATGTGCGCGTTCTCGCCGATGCCGATGAGACCCACGTCGATGGGAGCGGAGCGGAGAGACTCGGTAAGGGAGGCGATGCACTCCGGCGTGCCGTCCACCAGATGAGCCGCCTTCAGCGGCACCTTGGAGATAAACCTCTCCTTCAGGTACTTGCGGAAGCTTGCGATGTGGGTCTCCGGCAGATCCACGTACTCGTCCAGATGGTACATTTCCACCTTCGTCCAGTCAACGTCCCTTGTGATGAGCTCCTCGATGGTTGTGAGCTGCGACGCCCCGGTGGAAAGGACGATGCGGCAGGAGCCGTGGTCGGCTATCGCCGCGTTTATCTTCTCCGCCACGAAATCGGCGGCGTTTTT
>CACXCL010000165.1 GCA_902766115.1 uncultured Ruminococcus sp. | reverse complement strand
CTTCTCTTTCAGTGCAGGCTTTCTCTTCTAGAAGAGAAAGAGTGCATCGGGGTTTTGGAGATGATGAGACTAACGATTTTATAATACTTATATTAGCATATTCTACTAACAAATCTTTGTCCTTAAAACCCGCGGTGTCCTCCTGTTTGCCCGAAAAACGGCGGTAAACGCCGTTTTTCCAAAGTTTATCATCCCGCCCCCGCCGGCGGCGGTCGGCTCGCTCTCCCTTCTGCGTCTATTCTTACGTCGCCGCTCTGTTTCCGACGTCTTTTTTTGTTGACTTTTTCCATTGAAATCCGCACGTCGCGGTATTACAATATTAGAGGTCAAAATCCTGACGAATAATACCGGAAAGGGACAGAATAAATGCTGAAAACCAAAATAGTCTGCACGCTTGGTCCTGCCACCTCCGACGAGGCGACCATCGAGGAGATGATCCGCGCGGGGATGAACGTGGCGAGGATCAACTTCTCCCACGGGACCCACGAGGAACACAGAAAGACCATCGCCCGGATCAAAGCGGCGAGAGAAAAACTCGGCGCGCCTGTGGCGATAATGCTGGACACAAAGGGACCTGAGATCCGCCTCGGGACCTTCGCCGGCAGCTCCGCCGTGCTGGAAGAGGGCTCCCTGTTCACGCTGACCGCGGAGAAAACGGAGGGCGACCCGACCCGCGCTCACGTCAGCTACGCCGAGCTGCCGTCGCAGATCAAGCCGGGCACGCGCATCCTGCTGGACGACGGGAACATCGAGCTTCTCGCCGAGAAGTGCGACGGGAGCGAGATCGTCTGCCGGGTCGTCGAGGGCGGCGTCATCAAGAGCGGCAAGGGCGTGAACGTACCCAACGTGCACCTCAATATTCCGCATCTGAGCGAGCGGGACAAGGACGATTTGCTTTTCGGCATCGAAAACGACGTGGACTTCGTGGCGGCGTCCTTCGTAAGACGCGCCGAAGACGTGGTCAACATGCGTAAATTCATCGACTACAACGACGGGCACGCCGTCCGTATCATCGCGAAGATCGAGAACAGCGAGGGCGTGGAGAATTTCAGCGAGATCCTCTCCGTGGCGGACGGCATCATGGTCGCCCGCGGCGACATGGGAGTCGAGATCCCCTTCGAGCGGCTGCCCGGTCTCCAGAAGCGGTTCATAAAAGAGTGCTACCGCTCCGGCAAGATGGTCATCACCGCCACACAGATGCTTGAGTCCATGATAGACCACCCGAACCCCACCCGTGCCGAGATCACCGACGTGGCGAACGCGGTGTTCGACGGCACCTCCGCCGTGATGCTGTCCGGCGAGACCGCCGTGGGGCGCTATCCCCTGCGCGCCATCGAGGTCATGGCGAAGGTGGCGGAGCAGGCGGAACGCGACGTTTTCGGCAGAAAGGGATTCGAGGAGAGCTACTTCATGGACTCCGAGGACATCACCAATGCCATGTGCGACGCGGCATGCACCACCGCGCGGGACCTCGGCGCAGACGCCATCGTGGCGCTGACCATGACCGGCAGGAGCGCCCGCAGAATGTCGAAGTTCAGACCGTCGACGCCCATCGTTGCGGCGACTCCCGATCAGAAGACGTTCCATCAGCTCTCTCTGTCCTGGGGCGTTTATCCCGTGCTGGCGCGGAACCAGACGGACTTCGATAAGCTTTTCGTCCACGCCATCGACTGCGCGAAGCAGATCGACATCGTCTCCGAGGGCGATCGCGTGGTCATTGTCGGCGGCGTGCCGCTGGAAACTCCGGGCAACACCAACATCATCAAGGTCGAGACCGTAAGGTCGAATTTCTGAATAATACGGGGGAGCTTCTTTGAAAAGAAGCTCCCCCACACCCCCGCAAGAAACTTTTTTGAAAAAGCCGCGAAATCCTCCGGAGCATTTTTTCTTGGAGTTTTTCTCGACCGCGTGGTATATGATACACATATTGTATTGTAGTATTGATTACTCTCCCGAAAAATGGTACAATACTCACGAATGGTGTACGGAAGAACGCAACATCGTCTGATGGAGCTAGAATGCCAAAAACATGGAGGTGGCCAGGACTAGACCCAGTTCTTCCCTATGGGAACATCTTCCTGTGCGGTCTGCTGGCTGTCTGATAATTATAATAACTCCAAATTCCCTTCTTCCGATTTTGATTTGTTATAGTATTCACGTTTAGGAGTTGATTGTAATATGAAACAGTGTCCAGAATGTAAAAAAATGACTTCAGATAACGAAACAACGTGTCCATTCTGTGGTTCATTGCTTGACATCACAGTTTGTTGCCCTTATTGCAAATCTATGGACACCACTACGACCGCGAAGGCTCCTGGATGGTTTCTAGAAATTTTATTGCACGGCAACGCTCGTTGGAATGTCTGGGACAAAGGAGCAGATATTTCCAAAACGATTGTTAGAAAAAAATGCAATTCCTGTGGCAGATTTTTCAAGGAGAAAAACCGAAAGAAGTAGGTTCTGCTCAAATAAACCTAAAATCACCCCACTTGTTAGTATTATACCACAGTCTAACAAATGGGGTGCAGTTCAGTATTTCGCGGCTCTGTTCAAAAAGTTTTGAGTGGTGCAGGGGACTTTTTCAAAAGTCCCCTGCGTTTGTTTCAAAATTACTTCAAAAATCCGTTTATGATCTGCTCTTCCGCCTCGGATTCGGTGAGACCGAGAGTCATGAGCTTTACGATCTGGTCCCCGGCGATCTTGCCGATGGCGGCCTCGTGGACCAGCGCGGCGTCCAGGTCGTTTGCCTCAAGCCCAGGCACCGCCAGAATGCGTCCCCGGTCCATAATAATAGAGTCGCACTCGGTGTGGCCGCTGCAGGGGGCGTTGCCCGCGATCTTCGCGTCGAACTTCTGGAAGGAATCGTCCCGCGCCACGGAGCGCGATACCACGTCCGCGCTTGCGCCGTCGCCGTTCAGTCGCACGTCGTACTTGCTTATCGCCCGCTGTTCCCCGTGGGTCATGAGCCTCTCCCGCACCAGCAGCTTCGCTCCCGCTTTGAGGGTCGCCAGGGTCGTCCGCTCGGTATCGTCCACGCCCTTGATCTGGACCATCTCCATCTCAACGACGCTGTCCTCCTCCTGGTACACCTCGGTGCCCGGATTCAGTATCCGCTTTCCCTTGCCGTCGCCGGATCCGTAGTGCTTTTCCACGTACTTCACCTTAGCGCCGCGGCCCACGTAAAATCTGTGTATGCCGTCGTGCTCGGAGTCCGCGGTGCCGCAGTTGTCAATGCCGCAGCCCGCCACGATCAAAACGTCCGCGCCCTCTCCGATGAAGAAGTCGTTATAGACCACCTCTTTCAGACCGCTTTTCGTCATCACCACCGGGATGTGGACAGACTCGTTCTTCGTGCCGGGCCTGATACGTATCTCAAGGCCGCTCACGTCCGTCTTCGGGAGGATTTCGATGTTGGCTGTGGACTGCCTCCCCACGGAATGACCGTCGGAGCGGATGTTGAACGCCCCCTCCGGCACCTCGTGAAGGTCAGCCACCTCGCGAAGTATCCTTTTCTGTATTTCGTCAAGCTTTATCACTGCCCGAAGACCCTCCTTTCAGAGGCGATCTCCGCCGGACGGCACTCCGGCACCGCCGAAGGCGTGCCGATGAGCGCGGGAAGTATTTCCTCCCGCGGACCGTGCCTGTCCACCGCGCCGTCCTTCAGCACCACGATCTCGTCCGCGATGCTGAGGATCCTCTCCTGATGGGAGATCACGATGATGGAGGAATCCTTCACCTCCGCGCGCATGCTCTCGAACACCTCGATAAGATTGCGGAAGGACCACAGATCGATCCCCGCCTCCGGCTCGTCGAAGACCGACAGCGTCGCGCCCCGCGCCAGCACCGTGGCGATCTCGATCCGCTTCAGCTCGCCGCCCGACAGCGACGCGTTCACCTCGCGCCCGATGTAGTCCCGGGCGCAAAGCCCCACGGCGGACAGATATGCGCAGGCGTCCGCCACGGTGATCTCTTTCCCCGCCGCGATGCGGATCAGGTCCATCACGCGGATCCCCTTGAACCGCACCGGCTGCTGGAACGCGAAGGATATGCCGAGCCGCGCGCGCTCTGTCACGCTTTTGTCAGTGATATCCTCGCCCAGGAAGACGATCCGCCCCTCGGTGGGCTTCTCGATCCCCGCGATGAGCTTCGCCAGAGTGGACTTTCCCCCTCCGTTGGGGCCCGTGACGGCGATCAGCCGCCCCGCGGGCACGGTGAGAGACACGTCCCGGATGATCTCGCGGTCCCCCAAGTCCGCGTCCACAGCGAAGGATACGTTTTTAAGTTCAAGCATTTTCTACCTCCGGACCCGGCAAAACGCAGGGGAGAGTCATTTCCTCGCCGCCGCGATGGTTTCGTTGATCGCCTTTACAACCTGATCGGGATCCACGCCGTGGACCGCGCATGCCTCCTCCAGAGACTCCGCCTGGGACGCCGGGCAGCCGAGGCAGTGCATTCCGATGCCGAAAAGCACCTCCGCGGACTCCGGATAGTCTCTTACGATCTCGCCGATAAGCGTGTCCTTTTTCACAAATTCGTTTGCCATTTCATTATCCTCCTTACTGTCGCTGCGGGCAGTTTTTTTCGATTTGTCGTTCCGCCCTTGATTTTTCGCCTTTATTATACTATAATAATCACGGCAAGTATGTTGTTTTGACAACAAACGGAGAAAAAATATGGAAAAACAAGCACTTCAGGACACCACTCTGTTCCGCGGGATCTCGCCGGAGGACGCGGAAACGCTTCTCTCGTGCCTCGACGTTCGGACAAAGAAATACGAAAAGGACGAGGTGATCCTCCGCGCCGGCGAGCCGGTGCGGGAGCTCGGGCTGATCCTTTCGGGCAGCGTGAACGTGGTGGCGAGCTTCTACCGGGGGAGCGAGAGCATATTCGGCCACTTCGGACGGGGGGAGATCTTCGCGGAGAACTACGCCGCCGTGCCCGGCAGGGGCGTCATCGGCGACGTGGTGGCGGCGGAGGACTCGGAGATCATGTTCATCGACGTGAACCGGCTCCTCAAGACCTGCGAGAACGGATGCGAGTTCCATCAGCGGCTGATCCGGAATCTCCTCACCATATCCGCGCAGAAAAACCTGAGCCTCTCCACCCGGATGATGCACATCGCGCCGAAATCCATCCGCGAGCGCCTTCTGTCGTACCTTTCCGAGCAGGCGATGGAAAAGGGCAGCCGCCGGTTCCGGATCCCCTTCGACCGCCAGCAGCTTGCGAGCTATCTCGGAGTGGACCGCAGCGCCATGTCCCATGAGCTGAGCAAAATGAAGCGGGACGGACTCATCAACTATCACAAGAGCGATTTCATTCTGAACGAGAGCGCGAAAAGGAATTGATTTTTTGAAAAAATCGTTTTCGGGCGCAACCTGGCGGAGTTTTTGTCGTTATTATTATGAGAAGAGACTCATTTCAATAATATTATAAGGAAAGACTCATTTCAAAGAAATGATCCGGGAGGTCACTATGAAAAAAACGATCATTATCTGTTCTATCATCCTTTCGGCGCTCATCTGCGCCGGATTCGCGGCGTCCGCCGCCCTCGGCGCTGCCGCCATGAAAAAGAGCGAGGCGGTCAGAGCCGACGTCGGCGACCTCAGGTCCGCTGTCAACGAGTTCGCCGCCAGGGCGGGAGGAATGGACGTGGCGCAGGAAAACGACGTCACCATCGCCGACGAGTACGTCATAAAATCCACGGAGAACATCTCGGACGCCTATAAGAGCGGCAAGACCGACGGCCTCTCCGACAAGGAGAAGGAGACTCTCGACATGGCGTCGGAGATCCTCGCCGGGATCATCGAGGACGGCATGGACGACTATGAAAAAGAGGTCGCCGTTTACAAATGGATGACGGAGAATCTTGAGAGCGACGAGGGAATGCTCATCGTGATCCCCCAGACTCAGGCGGACTGCGACAATCCCTACGGCGTGCTGAAATACCACAACGCGGTATGCGTCGGGTACGCCACCACCTTCCGCCTGTTCATGCAGATGCTGGACATTCCCTGCAAGGTCGTACATAACAGCGAGCTTTACCATTCCTGGGATCTGGTGAATCTGGGGGACAGCTGGTACCACACCGATATATATTCCGACGTGGGTTTGGGCAACTTCGCCCACTTCAACCTGACGGACGAAATGATGGGCGAGCAGAACTGGAACAGGGACTACTTCCCCGCGGCGGACAGTTACGAATACTGCTACATCTACAGGGAAGCCGTCGAGACGGACGACATCTACACAATCCCTGCCGCCCTGCGCGAGCTGATCAACGGGGAGCGCGATATGGCGGCGTTCGTCTTCAAGGGAGGCCTCTCGAACTCCGACGCCGCCCTCGTGGAGGAGATGCTGAACACTCTGTCGTCTCTTGTGGGCTCGGGCTCGGGCGAGTATGATTACGCCAGCCTCAACTGGAACTGGTCGGCGGCGGGAAGCGATTATCTGCTCTCCGTGAGCTACAACACGGAGACGTGGGACGATCCGGATGATCCCGTCGCAATCGACGAGGGGGACAGAAAGAAGATGAAGAAATCCATAGTCGACGCCTTCGGCGATCTTTACGAGATCGATATGGACGACGACGACTGGTACGGCGGCTCGAGTTACTACTACGGTTCCTACGACTACAGCTGGGACGGACAGATGGTCATCCCGACGGACGAAGAATTCGAAACGCTGACAGAGGCGTACCGGAACTACCTCGTGGACGCCGGAGCCGTGACCGTGGAAGAGGCGGCGTCTGTCGACCTGGATAACTGGTACGGCACCTTCGGCGGGATGCAGGTGCTGATGTTCAACAGGGACATGACTGCCGAAGGAGAGAGAGAGGAGATCGTGGCGGGCAACGCCGTGAACTACTCCGACGGACGCGGCATCGTCGTCACGGACGGGACGAACTTCTATTCTCTCAGCAAGGCGTTCGAATACGGCGTGCTTGACGGAAGACAGATCAGAATGATCGCCGAGATACAGAACAACGGTTATTATATGGAGGTGGACGAGTGATGAGGAAGATCATCGCGCTGACTCTCGCCGCGGTCTTCGTCCTCTGCGCCGTCTCCTGCGGCAAAAAAGGGAACGGAGAGCCCATGGTAAGCATGTACGACCTGCGGGTCATGATGCTGGACGCGGACGAAACTCTTCCCGAGATGAAGAGCGTCAGCAGCTCGGACAAGGACGCGGAGAGCCTCTTCGGCTACCTGTCCGACGTTGATTATTCAAAGGTGGAGGGGTTCTTCCTATCCTTCGCCGCCGAGGGCGACGCATACGAGATCGCCGCGGTCGCCCTGCGGGACGAGGGGGACGTCCGGGAGATGAAAACGTCCCTCGAAAAGCACGTGGCGGGCAGGGTCGAGCTTTACCGGAACTACAAGCCGGATCAGGTCCCCCGCGCCGAGGCGGCGAAGGTGATCGTCTCCGGCAGGTATGTGGCGCTCGTCATGTGCGACAGGGCGGACGCGGTCCTTGATGCGTTCGAAAAAGGCGTAAATTAATATTTTCCGGAGATGGACATGAACAAAAAGATCATTTACGTCGTTGTGTTCTTTCTCTGTCTCGCCGTACCCCTGGCGGCACACCTCATCGCGCCGGACAAAACGTTCTCGGACAACGAGAACCGGATGCTGGCGAAGCGGCCGGAGGCGACTGCGAGGTCGGTATTTTCCGGAACGTTCCAGTCGGACCTCGAGACGTACCTCGCCGACCAGTTTCCCCTGCGGGACGGAGCGACGGCGGCGGTGTCCGCCATCCGCAAGGCGGCGGGCAGGCGGGATATGGGCGGCGCTTATATCGGCCGCGACGGGTACTACCCGGAGGTCCACCGCGAGGAGGACCTTGACAGAGAGAAATACGCGAAAAACCTTTCGCTTATCAAAGCGGTGAGCGAGAGATCCGGCGCCGGGTCGGTGAAGCTGATGCTGGTGCCCTGCGCAGGGTCGGTCCTCACCGGCGAGCTGCCCCCGTTTGCTTCGAGCTACGATCCCGAGCCCTATTACGCCATGGCTCGCGAGGCGGTCCCCGGCGCGGAGGTGATCGACCTCTGCTCCGCCCTGAAGGAGGCGGGGGACGGCGCTTTCTACCGCACG
>CACXCL010000164.1 GCA_902766115.1 uncultured Ruminococcus sp. | reverse complement strand
CGCTATTCGCTCGCAGAATTTCGACCGCTGCCACTCGCTCGCCTCCCTTCTCCCGCCCCCGGCGGCGGTCGGCTCGCTCCCCCCTCCACCCCCCGTTCGCGGTATGTCCCGGGAGGATCATACTCTCCCATCCCGCGATCTGCCCGAATACTAAAAGTGTTAGTTGTAAACATCTGCTTCCCCCATCATCGCGGTTTCGTTATCGGAGAGCGACAGTGGCGACCTGTTCGAATACATAATCGTTAGTTGTATTGCTCAGTTTTTCCCATAATGGCAGTTTTATTATCGGAGAGCGTTTGTTAATAAGTCATCGAAAAGAGCAAAAACACAGCCGCGAAGTATTTCGCGGCTTTATAAAAAGTTTCTTGCGGGGGTCCGGGGGAGTTTCTTTTCAAAGAAGCTCCCCCGGGGAAACCCTGTGGGACATAATCAATGACTCGTGGTAAACATCCCGTCCATGGCGACGTTCGCCTCCCAGACGTACTCGTCGTAACCGGTCGCGGCGTCGCCGCTCTCACAGGCGCGGCGGATGAAGCCGTATGTGCCGTCGGCGAGGGCTGCCGACGTCTCGCCGAAGGCGGTGCTGAGGTCGAAGACCGCCGACTTTGAGATCAGATCCAGCACGTCGCCGGCGTCGTTGCCGCTCATGGAGGTGACGAGCACCTCGTCCACGTATCTCTCCGGCACCACGCCGTAGGACCACGCCGACAGCGCCGACAGCATCTTCCCTATCTCATAGCTGTTCTCCGTTCCGCGTATCACCGTAAAAACCGGAGCGTCAGGGGATGCCAGAGACCGGTAAGCGCTGTCCGCGGACGGCTTCGGCATAGGCAGGATCCCCCACTCCGCGCCGCCACCGTAGAGCGACGCCGCACCTCCCACAGTCTCGAAAATGAACGCGATCTTCCCTTCGCTGAAGGCGGCAGTCGCGGTCTTCGCCTTGGTGAACAGCGCACGCTCGTCCGTCAGCATCCCGTTGCCGAAGAAAACGCTCCATT
This sequence comes from uncultured Ruminococcus sp., assembly GCA_902766115.1. Taxonomy (GTDB): domain Bacteria; phylum Bacillota; class Clostridia; order Oscillospirales; family CAG-272; genus RUG11130. Next base: position 5,104 of record CACXCL010000164.1, on the reverse strand, counting down.
TCAGCGACTTCGGGGAGAACGCCACCGTGGGCGTCCTGAGTTCGCCTGATGAGACGATTGTCCCGCCGTTCGCCATGTGGACCGTTTCGGGCAGTCTGCTTTTTATCGAACCCGCGCTGACGGAATACTGCCCCTCGCCGAGATTCGCTTTTGCCGCCGCCAGGACCTCCCAGAACACATCCCAGGTCAACCCGCCTTCGAGCGCCACGGACCGGATCGATTTGCCTTTGTAGTCGGTGACAAGTTCCTTGTTGTAATAAAGCGCCGGGAGTTCCGTCAGCACCGGGCACGCGTCCGAGGCGAGACCGTAAGTCTCGTATCCCGCGGACAGCGCCTCGACGGACCCCGCGTCAAAATACGGAGCCGTAAGATCCAGCGCGGGAACGGAACGCAGGTTCATCAGCTTCCCCGACGCGGCGAATGCGCCGACCTGCCCCATGGGCAGGAGCATAACGTCCGTGTAATACAGTCCCGAAGCTATGGCGGCGGCCGCCTCGTCAAACATCGTCGCGGGATCGGCGGATGTGAGGTTGATCCTCATGTTCAGTTTCTTCTCCACCGCGGTCTTGCGGTCCCGGAGCTCTTTCGACATATACGTGGCGCCGTCGGGATCCATCCGGGACACGGACGGACCGGTGACGAACAGATCGAGTCCCGCGAAATTGTCCTTTTCAACGGAGTCGAAGTACGCCTTTGAACGGATCTCGTTGTCCGGATCGTAGGAGTGGATCGTCACGGGGTCGTTTTTGTCGCTATCCCCGGTCTCCGGAGACTCCGGCGAGGCGGTCTCAGCGGGAGCAGCCGTTTCCGGGACGTTCTTCTCCGTTTTCGCGCATCCGGCAAAGGGCAGAAGAAGCGCCAGCACAAGCGCCGCCGCAAGACAGCGTAAAACGGTATTTTTGTTCATCATGACGTCTCCTTCCCCGGTCTGAGGTACGGGATTTCCAGATTTTTGAAAGACAAATATTGTTCGTTGAATAAAAAACTGCCGGATGATAGAATAATAGGGCAACGGTCCCACACGGGGCGCGTAATCCTTCAAAGGAGAGGCCGGACATGATCCGGCTGTGCAGAAAAATGGAAAAGAAACAAAAAATGCGACGAGCTGCCGCCGCGGCGGCAGCGGCAATACTTATCTTCATGACGGCGGCGCCCGTCATCTCTTCCGCTCCGTCAGGACAGCGGACAGAGCCCGGCGCGGTGCGCGTCGTGGCGGACGGCAGGCCTTACGTCGGAAGGACGGAGCTGCTGTCCGGCGCCACCTACGTTTCCCTGAGGGAATTCGCTGAATTCTCAGACGTCTGCAGGGTGAGCTGGTCCCGGAGCGACAGCACCGCCTCCGTCGAGACCGATTCGCTGACGCTCCGGGCGAAAAACGGAAGTCCCTACATCGAGGCAAACGGCAGATGCATACCGTGCATCTTCGGAGTCTATATCGAAAACGGGGTGACCATGGTGCCGCTGAGAGCGGCGGCATCCGCCTTCGGCTACAAAATCGAATGGCGATCCCGGGAGAAGACCGCCTCGCTGACACGAACGCACCTATCCTCTCCCCGGGGCGAATACTATTACGACGACGGGGACCTGTTCTGGCTCTCGCGGATCATATCCGCGGAGGCACGAGGCGAGAGCTTTGACGGCAAGCTCGCCGTGGGTACGGTGATAATGAACAGAGTCGCCGCTCCGTCATATCCCGATACGATCTACGGGGTGATCTTCGATATGAAGGACGGAGTCCAGTTCACTCCCGCTGCCATCGGCACCGTGTACGACGTGCCCGACGCCGATTCCGTGGCAGCCGCGAAGATGATCCTGGAGGGCTACCGGTCGTCCGGCGAGATCATGTTCTTCCTGAACCGGCGGATCGCAGAATCGTTCTGGATCACGGACAACTGCCGTTACGTGATGACCGTGGGAAACCACGATTTCTACGCCTGAGCGTCTCCCGCGGGGATATCTCCGCGGGAGTTCCCTTTTTCGGGAAGACTGCCGATCCTCTTTTTGATCCTGCCGACGTCCCGGGACATCCTTATGCTGTCGCGGAACACCCTGATCCGCGATTCCCTGTGAGTCAATACCTTTACCGGCATCTCACGGATCGTGTACCCGCGCTTCCCGGCGAGCATCAGTATCTCGAAATCGAACGACCACCCGTCGGTGACGGAGTTTCCGAAGAGATCCCTGGCGACGTCGCCCTTCATGACCTTGAAGCCGCACTGGGAGTCGGTGAGCTTGAATCCCGCCCGGAGAGCCAGCAGTTTTTTGAACGCCTTTGACGCCACCTTCCTGAGTCCGGTATATCCCTCGTATCCCTCCGGATGGAGCGCGCGGGAACCGATCACAAGATCCGCGCCGGAGGTCTCCATGATCCCCAGCGCTTCGCCGATCACCTCAGTGCCGTAGGCGAGATCGCAGTCCGTGAACACCGCGGCGTCTCCTTCGGACGCCAGGACGGCGCGCCGCACGGCGGCGCCCTTTCCACGGTTCACCGGGGAGGTGACTGCCCTGATCTTGCCCGGGTATTCCACCGCTTTATTTTTGACGATTGCCAAAGTATTGTCGGAGGAGCCGTCGTTCGAGAAGATGATCTCGTACTCCCGCCCGCCCCCGGCGCAGACCGCATCCATGGCGCGGACAAGGGCGTCCGCGGTTGCGCCGACGCAGTTTTCTTCATTATAAGCCGGTATCAAGACCGAAATTTTCATGGCGTCCCGCCTCTCAGATCTTCTCGTAAACTGTATTTACCGTATCCACCGTGACGGTCATCCCGTCCCGCTCCGTGATCTTTTTTCTCACGCTCACGGGGACGCGGCACGCGAAGGGAGTCATACCGAACAGATCAGCCGTTTTTTCCCTGTCTTCAAGGTCGATCCGGTATGTGAGCCGCTCCGTTCCGACTGCCCGGAATCCTTCCGGCGCTGCCGCCGCCGTCTCCTTTACCCGGACTTCGTCGTATATTATCCGGCGTATCTCGATCAGGTGGTCGGGACCGGACGCCGTGACGGTCAGCACGCCGCCCGGCACGAGGATCCTCGCCGCCTCATCCCAGGCGACGGGCGCGAACATCGATACCGCTCCGGAGAGACACATATCCCGCAGCGGCGGGCGGAAAATGTTCCCGGCGAAAAAGCACAGGAACGGTTCCTCACCGTTTAAGTCAAATGACGAAAATCCCGATCTCGCCGCCCTCTTAGCTCCGGCGGCGACGCCGTATTTCGAGGCGTCGATCCCGACGGCGGCAGGCCGCGCGCCCGCGCCTCTCAGGTCCTCCGCGATACGGCACGTATGGTATCCCTCTCCGCAGCCGAGGTCGGCGAAGGTGATCCCTCCGGTCCCGCCCCGGGGGGCGTATTTCATAAGCAGAGAGGCGACGGCGTCGGATATCCGGTCGTATTTCCCCGTTTCGAGGAAGCGCGTCCGGGATCTGATGAGTTCCCGCCTGTCCCCGGTCTTCGCGTTGTTTTTCTTTCCCGGAGGGAGCAGGTTCACGTATCCCTCCAAGGCGACGTCGTACGTGTGACGCCGCGCCCCTCGGCAGAACAGACTTCCGCCCTCTTTTTCAAGGCGCTCGCCGCAGAGCGGGCAGACGATCATTTCAAAAACGCTTTCCATGGATCCTCCTCAATCCGTTACGGAGGACTCCAGCACCGCGTGGAGCGCCAGGCGGTTGTCCGCCGCGCCGTTGGTGCAGGTGGAGAGAGTCAGGATCCGCGTGTTCTCGTCCAGCGTCACGTCGTCCGGGACCTTCAGCTTCGACTCCGCAGCCATCTGATTCAGGAATTCCACGTAGCCGTCCCATGAGTCGAATCGCGTGCTGATGAAGCCCGAGTCGAACGCCGTCTCGTGGATGGAGAAGGGTCTGTATGTGAATATCCCGTCCATGGTGTAGACGTGGATCTTTTTGTTATAGAAATAGTCCTTGTTCAGGAAATCCTTCAGACTGCCGAACATGGATCCGGTGTTCACGTTGTGTCCGTAGATAACCAGATTCAGATTGTCGGAGAATGTGTCCGACGTGCGGTAGTCCGCGAAGATCGCGCCCACGGGCAGATATTCTCCCGTGTAGGCGTGGTCGAGATAATAGTCGTTGTCGCCCCGCTTCACCACGGGGTAGTCGATCTTCGTTCCCTCGACCTTTATCCAGCCGTAGGTGTCGGGGTTGCCCTTCTTCAGCGAAGTCAGCGTCGCCCGCAGACGGGACAGCTCCTCGCTGTGCTCCCCTTCAAGGCCCGTCCCTCCCTCGGAGTTGCTTTTTATTATGTCGCTGAGCGTCATGGTGGACGGAGACGTCCTTGCCTTCACGGGACCGGACCCGTTTCCGTTCATCCCGTCGTCGAAGGCGCCGGCGATCTCATCGTAGATCTGCTGTCCCTTGTACTTGGCGTAAAGGTTCCGCGCCAGCAGGAACATGGCGTACGCGCTGACGGCGATACAGAGGATGAACGCGATAAGCGAGACTATCCCGCCCCGGCTCCGGCGACGCACCTCGGCGCCCCCGTCCCGTATATCGTCGGCTTTCAGCTCGCGGAGCGTTTCCCCGAGAGTTTTTCCCCGGTTTTCCGGATCCACGGAAGCATCCTCTGCGGCGGTCTCCTCGCGAGCGGGTTCCGCCTCGATTGTTTCCTCCGCGACAGTTTCCTCCGCGACCGGATCGGGCGCGGCGATCGCAGGAGTCTCTTCCGGGATCTCCTTTTCGGCGCGGAGAGAAGACTCTTCTTCCGGGAGAGCGGCGGTTTTCTTCGCACTCTCCGGCGAGGGTCTTTTTTGTACGTTATTCTTTTTGTTCCCGTTCTTTTTCTTCTTTTTTCCGGAACTCATGTTATCTCCGTTTCCGCGCGGACGCCCGCGCTGGTCCGATACTATTTTACCACCTGTTTCGTAAATAAACAATATATTTTATGTGAATTATCTGTTGCAGACGGGCAGAACAGCGTAAATATTGACACGGAAAGCCAAAAGATGTATAATTTACGCGAGCGGGCGGGGCTGCCGCGCGGCGGACGCCGAAAGGCGCCGACGTGAGGAAAGTCCGGGCTCCACAGGACAGGATAACGGATAACGTCCGCCGGAGGCGACTCCCGGGAAAGTGCAACAGAAATAGCCT
>CACXCL010000163.1 GCA_902766115.1 uncultured Ruminococcus sp. | reverse complement strand
GTCCGGATCGTTATAATCCAGATCGGATGACGAGTACGGCTCTGCCGGAACGATCTCCTTCAGATCCGCTCCGGTGATCGCCGCGATCTTTTCGGCAACTCCTCTCGTCGTCCCCGTGGCGGAGAACACAACGACGAGAACGTCTTTGCTCCCCTCTCCGGGATTCCGGTCTTCGGGAGACGTGCCTGCGCCGTTGGTCTCACCGCCCTCAGCAGGGACCTGAGCGCCCCGCGGCGCCCCTGTTTCTACGTCGACGTTCCCGGGATCGGGCGCCGCCGTGCGTCCGCATGATACAAGCGACAAAACCAGCGCCATGACCAGGGCAAAAACAATGATTATCCTTTTCATGATACTCTCCTTCAGAACTGCTCCGCCCACTTTTTCAGCTCCTGAGCGGAGACGGAAGAGGAAAAACGCCTGCCCTCACACACGTTCGCTCCGGGCGCGAGAGCCCTGATGTTTTTTGCCGAATCGCCGAGTCCGCTTCTGCCGGATGTGCAGAACGGGACGACGGTCTTGCCGGAGAAGTCCGCGCTTTCCATAAAAGCGTCGATTATCGACGGCTCGCGGTACCACCACACGGGGAACCCCACGAGGATCACATCGTATCCGGAAACGTCGGCTTTTACCGCCATCTCCGGACGGCAGTTCGGGTCGCTCATTTCGAGAGTGCTGCGGCTCTTTTTGTCGGTCCAGTCAAGATCGGCCGCGGTGTAGGGTCTCTCCGGGCTGATCTCAAACAGATCCGCTCCCACCGCCTTCGCCATATCCCCGGCGACCTTTGCGGTAACGCCGCCGGCGCTGAAATACGCAACGAGAATTCTTTTCATTTTGACTCCTCCTTATTTGAGTTTGAAATATTCTTCGTCTGACACCGGCTCGCACCATTCGGTTGAGGTCTCCTCGCCCTGCACTTCGACGGCAAGGTGCGAGAACCAGCTGTCAGGCGCGGCGCCGTGCCAGTGTTTGACTTCCGCGGGGATGTTGACGACGGTCCCCGGCGTCATCTCCACCGGATCCTTTCCCCATTCACGGTAGTATCCTCTGCCGCCGACGCAGATGAGCATCTGTCCGCCTCCCTCTTTCGCGTGATGGACGTGCCAGTTGTTGCGGCAGCCGGGTTCGAACGTAACGTTGAACAGCGGGACCTGTTTTTCCGAAACCTGAGCGGGTAGCTCTGCCCGACGAAATACCCGCCGTAGGGGTTCGGCTCTCCCACCGGGAAGAATATGGTGCTCTGATATCTGTCCCTCTCAGTCAGGGCCGGCGTCGGCTCGCTATAGACTTCCTTCGCCAGGTTGAAAGTCGCCCACGCCTTCGGCCATCCGGCGTAGAACGCCGCATGGGTGATCGCAGCCGCCATTTCCTTTCGGGTGACTCCGTGGGATTTGGCGTTCGATATGTGATATTTCAGGCTGCTGTCGGTGATCCCCTGCGCCATCAGCGCGATCACGGTGATAAGGCTCCGTGTCCTGAGGTCTATATCCCCGTTGTTCCAGTTCTCGCCGAACAGAATGTCATCGTTGAAGCGGGCGAACTCCGGCGCAAATTCGCCGAGCGCTTCCCTTCCCGCGGTTTGTGTGATTTTTTCTTTCATGTCGTCCTCTTTTCTTATTTGCGGATAAACTCTTCATCCGCAGGGTGTTCTTCCGCAGGGACGAATCTCTCGACCCTCATGTGCAGGTCGTATTTGTCCCTCAATTCTTTTATATTTTCCATGACCGCCGAGCCGTGGTGGCGGTCCAGTGACTCCTTGTCGCGCCAGGAATCGATGAGCAGGACAGTCTCGGGATCGTCCGCCGGGAAAAAGTATTCGTACCGCAGATTGCCCTCCTCCTCCCGCACGGTCCGAACGGCTCCGCTCTCCGTCATTTCTCTCGCAAAGGCCCGCGCCGAACCGTTTTTGCCTGTATAGTAAATGTTGACCGTGATACTCACATTTCGCTTCTTTTCGTCATTTCCCGTCCGGAAAGCTGGTGAATGCTCCGCGCTCCGTCACCGGAAGACCGTATTTTTCCTTTGCATCCGCGATCGCCCTGATCAGGAACGCCATATTACGGGCGAGATTGCGCATGATCTGCAGGCCCTCCCGGTCCTTTTTCACGTCCTCCGCGGTGAAGCCGTGTACCTGATTCCAATAAGTCGAGGACGCCACGGGCATGCCGCTTATGGTAAAATACTTGTTCAGCACGTCAAAGCTCGCCGTGTTGCCTCCCCGGCGGCAGGACACCACCGCCGCGCCGACCTTCATGTGCTTTGAAAATGAAGTGCTGTAAAACAGCCTGTCAAGAAAGGAGAGCAGCGTCCCGTTGGGCAAGCCGTAATACACCGGACTTCCGACGACCAATCCGTCGGCGCCCTCGAATTCCGGAGCGACTGCGTTCACGATATCGTCGACAATGCACTTGCCCAAGGTCCCGCATTTTCCGCAGGAGAGGCAGCCGCGTATGCTTTCTTTCCCTATATTGACGAGTCCTGTCTCAACGCCTTCCGACTCAAAGACCCTTATCATTTCCTCAAGAGCCGTCGCGGTACAGCCGTGAGCATTCGGGCTGCCGTTGATCAGCAATACTCTGCTCACCTCAGATACTCCTTCATGAATCCGTCGATCTTATCGAACGGTATCGCTCCCTTCCCTCCGCCGTCGTAAAGGTCGGTATGGACGGCGTCGGGGATGATCATCAGCTCTTTGTTGTCGGGATTCACACAGTCCTTCATCATATTTGCGTAAGCGTCGCGGCTGAAATAGCAGGAGTGCGCCTTCTCCCCGTGGATGATCAGCACGGCGGACCGGATCTCGTTGCTGTACTGAAGTATGGGCTGATTGACGAACGACTCGCAGCCCGTAACGTTCCAGCCTTCGTTGGAGTTCAGCGAACGGGGATGGTATCCGCGCGGCGTCTTGTAATAATCGTAGTAATCCTTCACAAAAAACGGCGCGTCGTCGGGAAGCGGGTCCACCACGCCGCCGCCGGGTTTGTTCTCTCCGTTTTTGAGATCCTCGAGACGTTGCGCGCACATAGCCGCACGCTTGCCGTACCGTGCTTCTTCGCTGTCCTCGCCGTCAAAATACCCTTTCGCGTTGACGCGGGTCATGTCGTACATCGTCACGGCGACAGTCGCCCTGACGCGGGTGTCCAGCGCGGCCGCGTTTATCGCAAGACCGCCCCATCCGCATATCCCTATTATGCCGATTCGGGCTGGGTCAGCCGATCCCAGAAGAGAAAGAAAATCCACCGCGGCCATGAAGTCCTCCGTATTTATATCCGGGGACGCGGTATTCCGGACGTTGCCGCCGCTCTCGCCGGTGAAGGAAGGGTCGAAGGCGATCGTAAGATATCCGCGCTCCGCCATGGTCTGCGCGTAAAGACCGGAACACTGTTCCTTGACGGCGCCGAACGGTCCGCTGACGGCTATGGCGGGCAGCTTCCCCTCCGCGTTCTCCGGAACGTACATGTCCGCCGCCAGCGTGATCCCGTACCGGTTGACGAAAGTCACCTTGCTGTGCCGGACCTTATCGCTTTTCGGAAACGTCTTGTCCCACTCCTGCGTGAGCTTCAATTCCTCTTTTTTCATTGTGTATCTCTCCTTTTTACAAATACTCCGTCAGATAATTCTCGAATAAGCAGATCCGGACGACGGGCTATCCGATCTGTCACCGATTTTACTCTTTTTCGTACGCCGGACGCCATCCAGCAAATTGAACGAGCTGGGCTTCAGTGCGGTGATAGTAGCGTTCGTTTTTGTCGAGCTTTCCGATCCGTGCCATCTCTTCCTCCGTCAACGTAAAATCGAAAATGTTGAGATTGTCGCGGATATGATCGACGCTTCGGCTTCCGGGAATGACGACGAAACCCATCTGCGTGTGCCAGCGCAAGATCACCTGCGCGGGTGTTTTGCCGTATTTTTTGCCCAGTTCGGCGAACAGCGCCTCATTCAACAGCGACTTGTCGCCATGTCCGAGAGGATACCAGCTCATAAGCCTGATCCCGTATTTCTCAAGCGTTTCTCGCAGTTCCTTCTGCGTGAAATACGGATGCGCTTCAACCTGGATGAACTGCGGGACGATCTCCCACTTTGTTTCAAGCTCGGCGATATACCTGCCCTCGAAGTTGGAAATACCGATGGACCTGGCTTTTCCTTCTTTAAACGCTTTTTCAAGCTGACGGTAACCGGCCGTCCAGTTCCCGGCGGGCTGATGGATATACAGCAGGTCCACATAGTCCGTGCCGAGACGCTCCAGCGTTTCCTTCACCGCGTCCGGATTCTCGTATTCGCTCGGCCACAGTTTTGTGGAGAGGAAAACTTCTTCGCGTCTGACCCCGCTTTTCCGGATCCCGCGTCCCACAGCTCGTTCGTTGACGTATGCATTGGCAGTATCGACGAGAGAGTATCCCATTTTCAGAGCTTCCAGCACGCTGTTTTCCGCCTCGGCGGGGCTGAGCATGAAAGTGCCGATCCCTGCGGCGGGACATTCCAGACCATTGTTGAGTTTTACTTTTTCCACGTTTTTCTCCTTTGAGTCTCAAATCAGTTTATTTGTTTTCAGCCATTTTTCAACGGCGGGACCGCAGTCCCAGGCAGCGCTTCCGTTCACGGGAAGACCCTCCGCGATCTGCGCCCCGGGACACGTCGCCGCTATGTCACGCACGCTTGCACCCATGCCGCTGCCCTCGTTGGTACAGAGAGGAAGGATCCTTCTTCCCGAAAAATCGTATTTCTCGAGGAAAGTGAATACCGCCATGGGCATGGTGCCCCAGTAGTTCGGATATGCGAGAATGACCGTGTCGTATCCGTCGACGCTCTCGGGCGCCGAGACGAGCTCCGGCCTCGCTTTTGCCCGAAGGTCCGCCTTCGCCTCCTCGATACAGGTCTTATAGACCGGCGAATACGGCTTTTTCATCTGGATTTTGAAGAAGTCCGCGTCGATCAGCTCTTTGATTTTCCCCGCGACGATCTCGGTATTGCCGACACCGACGTATCTCAACGTCCCTCCGAAGTAGTTTTCGTCCGCTCTGGAAAAGTATGCTATCAGTGTTTTCATTATCCTAAACCTTCCTTATCTGAGGATCATTCCGAGTCCGGCAAGCGACAGTTCATATATACTGCCGTTGTCGTGGCGTATGCCGGCAATGTCCATGGCTTCCTTCTGCTTTTCCGTGGCGTGGGCGTACGGATATACGCCGTGAAGCAGCTGGAAAGCGGCGGTCAGCATCTGCCGGCGCTCTGCCGCCTCTCTCCCGGGAAACGCCTTTTTCAGCAGACCGTCAAAAAGTGCGGCGCTTTTGCCGTAGGCTTTCTTGAAGGAGACCAGTCTCTCGATGCGGCTGTTTTCCTCCATATCGTAAAGGTTGACCGCCAGCAGTTTGAGCATCAGCCGCCGCTTTTCAAGAGAGCGCGCGAGCTTTCCCGGAAGGGCGTCCGGCGTGACGTCCCCCTCACCGATCTTCTCAAGCTCCTCGCACCAGGAGAGATACTCGCGCTCGAAAAGCCTCAGAAAAATCTCCTCCTTCGAAGCGAAATAGTTGTAGATCGACGGGCGCGAGCAGGATATTTCCTCGCCTATCAGCTTGACTGTCACATCCCGGAAGTTCATGTTCTCATAAAGTTTTTCACAGGCGTTGAGGATCTCCACCTCCCTGACTTCCGGTTTTTCTTTCCTTGCCATCAAAACCATCCTTTCGTTCCCTAAACATGCTGACACCGTGTCAGCATATATATGATACCACGATTCTGACACGGTGTCAAGTATTATTTGCACTTTTTTTCAAGCGGGGAATCACTCCCGGAAATTTTTCCGATATTTTTTTTCAAAAGGGTTGACGGGAGAAAATATATTTGATAAAATATAATCGGTTCAAATGAATGGGAGGTGACTGAATGGATTTCGACTACAGAGAAGCCATGAAGCTGTCAAACCAGCTCTGCTTTCCGCTCTACGCAGCGTCGAGGAGCGTGATGAATCTCTACACGCCTTATCTGAGGCCCCTCGGGCTGACATACACCCAGTATATCGTTTTCCTGGTACTCTGGGAGAAAGACGGGCTCACCGTCGGGGAGATCTGCGAGAGGCTGATGCTCGACAACGGGACCCTCACTCCCCTGCTCAAGAAGATGCAGGCCGCGGGGTATATAGAGCGGCGCAGGAGCGAGAATGACGACAGAGTCGTGGTGGTGACGCTGACCGACGCCGGGCGCGACCTTCAGAAGAAGGCGAAGGACGTCCCCGGAAAAATGGCGGGCTGTCTCAGCCTGACGCCCGAAAAGGCAAAAACGCTTTACGCGTTGTTGTATGAATTACTTGAAAATCAAAAACAAAACAAGGAGAATAATGAAAAATGAAGACTGTCTACGATTTCACCGTAAAGGACAGAAAGGGCGAAAACGTCTCCCTTTCGGAATACGCCGGAAAGGTGCTGCTCATCGTCAACACAGCCACGGGATGCGGATTTACGCCCCACTACGAGCCGCTGGAGGCGATGTATAAGGATCTGAGAGACAAGGGACTCGAGATCCTGGACTTCCCTTCCAATCAGTTCGCGGGTCAGGCGCCGGGCAGCGACGATGAGATCCATGAATTCTGCACTCTTAAATTCGGGACGGAGTTCCCGCAGTTCGCCAAGATCGACGTGAACGGAGATACGGCGGATCCGTTGTTCGCATATCTCGCGGGAGAGAGACCGTTCGAGGGCTTCGGCAAGGGAGTCAAGAACGCCATGCTGAACAAGTTCGCCAAGATGAACAACAAGCAATTCGGCGACAAGACGTATATCGGCTGGAATTTCACAAAATTCCTCGTTGACCGGGAAGGTCGCGTCGTCGCCCGCTTCGAGCCCACCGTTGACATGAAAGTCGTCCGGGAAGCGGTCGAAGCGATACTGTAAAAAAGGAGCGCGGGAATATGAAGTACGCAGTCAGATACTACACGAAAACCGGCAACACGAAACGGCTGGCTGAAGCCGTCGCCGGAGCGCTGGGAGTCGAGGCGCTGCCCGTAAGCGAGCCCGTGGCGGAGCCCGTCGACCTGCTGTTCCTGGGCAATTCATATTACGCCTTCAACATCGATCCCGAAGTGCGGGATTTCATAAAATCGCTCGATCGGGAAAAGGTCGGAAAAATCGTCAATTTCGGTTCCGCCGCCATGCTGAAGTCCACCAGAAAAAAGGTAAAGGCGGAAGCGGACAAGGTCGGCATCCCGACGGACGAGAGAGAATTCCACTGCCGCGGAGAGTTCAAGGGGATCCACAAGGGCAGACCGAACGAGGATGATGTGAAGGCCGCAGCAGACTTCGCCCGTTCGTTCACCGCAAAATAATAATAAAACGAAAAAGATTCACGGAGGTATCATTATGAAAGAGAAAGAGATCATTCTCCGGGCGATGAGGGAAGCGGGCGAGCCGCTGAACGCTGGAAAAGTCGCGGAGCTCACCGGTCTTGACCGGAAAACCGTGGACAAGGCATTTGCCGAAATGAAGAAGGAAGGCGCGATCGTCTCCCCCGTTCGCTGCAAATGGGAACCCGCCGGGAAGTGACCGGCAAGAGGAGGTACAAAAATGATCATCAAAGCAGTAAAACTCTATGGAAACGGATTTATGACCCAGCCCTTCGCCTTCGGAGGCGAAGACGCGGCCGGGACCGACCCGTCGGTGAAGTACCGCTCCAGCCTGCAGAACTACGTGATCGACACGGGCGACGAGGTGATCCTGGTCGACACGGGAATGCCCTCGGAAGTACCGGACGCGGTACCGGACGAAAAAACCGCCATATATATGGGCAGGAAGATCAAGAACTATACGGACGCCCTGAGGGATCTCGGCTACTCCCCCGAGCAGATAACGAAGATACTGATCACTCACAAGCACGCCGACCACACAGGCGAGCTCCGGAATTTCCCGGGCGCGGTGATCTACGCCTCGGCAGCAGAAGCGAAGGCTGACGAGCTGAAGCCTTACCCCAACGTCGTCCCGGTAGATTTTTCAGACGGGCCCTACGCCAATTTCGAGAAGAGCATGAAGATCGCGGAAGGGGTGTATTTCATCGAAGCCACGGGACACACCCTGGGCAACAGCATCGTGATCGCCGAAGACGAAGGTCTGTATTATATGATCCACGGCGACGTAACGTATACCGACGAGGCGCTTTACGCGAACAAACTCTCGGTGGTTTTCGAGGACGCGGCTGCCGCGAGGGAGACCCTGGACGCGGTGCGTGAATTCATCCGCAGCCATCCGACGGTATATCTCTCGACTCATACCCCTCTGGGATACGAGAATCTTGAGGCGAAAAAAGTCGTCGATCTTGACGATCCCCCGGAAAGCATACCGCCGGAAGACGTTACGGCGGGTGAGACCAGCGGGAAATACGTCTGTTCGGTCTGCGGCTACGTATACGACCCCGCAGAGCATGACGGCGTGGCGTTTGAAGACCTTCCCGACGACTGGAAATGCCCCCGCTGCAAGCAGGGCAAAGACAAATTCAACCGGGCGTGACGGAACCCGGACAAGAAAAGAAAAACGCCCCTCGGGGCGTTTTTTCGTCCCATCCCCACCTGACCTATGGACAAAACGTTCGATATATGATATACTTTTCCCGTGACGGGCGCATCGCC
>CACXCL010000162.1 GCA_902766115.1 uncultured Ruminococcus sp. | reverse complement strand
GGGCTCCGCGGAGGCCGTCAAGCAGTCCCTTGAGAAGATCTCCAACGAGGAGGTCAAGGTCCGCGTGATCCACAGCGCGGTGGGCGGAATCACCGAGAGCGACGTCATGCTGGCGGCGGCGTCCAACGCCATAATCGTGGGCTTCAACGTTCGTCCCGACAAGAGCGCCATCGACTCCGCGGAGCGGCAGGCTGTGGACATCCGCACGTATCGCGTGATCTACGAGTGCATCGAGGAGATCGAGGCGGCCATGAAGGGTATGCTTGCGCCGAAGTTCAGAGAGGCGCTTCTCGGCCACGCCGAGGTGCGTCAGACCATCAAGGTGCCGAACGTGGGCGTCATCGCCGGATCTTACGTCCAGGACGGCGAGGTGCGGCGCAACGCCATGATCCGCGTGGTCAGAGACGGCGTCGTCATCACCGAGGACAAGATCTCGTCCCTGAGAAGGTTCAAGGACGACGTCCGCGACGTTTCCGCCGGATACGAGTGCGGTATCGGCCTCGAAAAGTTCAACGATATCAAGGTCGGCGACATCCTCGAGGCGTTTGTCATGGAAGAGATAGAAAGATAAAAAGCCGGGGAAAACTTTTTGAAAAAAGTTTTCCCCGAGACCCCGCAAACAGGCGCTCGTGAAACGAAAAGTGCTCGTTCCCTTCCTGTTTGCCCGAAAAATGTGTCTTCTGACACATTTTTCCGAAATTAGTATCAGAGCCGCGGAAATTCTTCCGCGGCGGGGAACAAAAACAAATCCCCGGCGTGAGCCGGGGATTCTTGATGTTTTGATGGATTTTCTATTTGGTTGAATCTACTGATAACCTTTCGATTCAAAACTGCTCCGCCCAGTTTCTAAGTATCTCCGTCGCGAGCTCGAGATCGCCGTCGTCAAATGTGACGTCGAGCTCGTAAAGAATCCCGTTATCAACTATATATCCCTGGACCATCTGGCGTGTACGGTCTCCGACTCCCACCTCCGTGTACTGGCAAACGACGCCATTTGACGTAACGAATTCCTTGTGCTCGATTTTGCCCGGGTCGTAATCGCCCCAGTCGCCTCCCGCAATCGGAGAGGAAATATCGGTATTTTCCGTGAATATGGTCGCGAAGAACGCTCCGCCGTAGCTGCCCGTCGATGGATCGCCCGTGATCAGGATATGATCGCAAAACAATTTGATCTGTGTTACCTTACCCTCTTCGTCGCCGACAACCATGACTCCGACGTCTTCATCAAAAGGAAGAGTGAGACGCTTCAGCGCGTCGAGTCCTAAATAATCCGCCGCCTCATCGTAGGTGGAAAAAATTTTTCCATAAATCCCCGGATCATTCCGGTCGTTTGCAAAAACCGGCGGGGGCGTGTACGCCGCATACTGCTCCAAAATGATATCCGGTGCCTCGTTTATGTCTCCCTTAAACTCGATCCACTCGTACTTTTTCAGTTCAAAAGAGGCGGTGTAGCCGTGTGTACCCGTTTCGATGGGTGCGAACGTGCCGAGCACTCGACCCCGAGACGTGGCGCCGACCACCACGCACCCCAAACCCAAAAGTATCGCCGCCGCTATCAACGGGATTCTCATGTGGGACGTGCGCTTCTTGTTCGGCGCCTCGGACGAGAGAAGCTTCTCGTCAACGTTGTTCACGGCTTCTATAATATCAATCCCTTTCATTGTAAAAAACCTTCCCTGATCAAGAATTTTTTGAGCTCGTTCCTCAATCTGTGAAGAAGAGTCTTTATCCGGCTTTCGGAGTACCCGGATCCTTCCGCTATCTGCTTTATGGGGAGCATTTCCCAATACCTTTGAAGGAAAACTGCGCGTTTTTCTGTGGGAAGCCCCTTTAAAAATGCATCTATCGCACGCGAAAGTTCCTTCGATTCGACTTCGTCTTCCGTGCTTGAGGAGGAGGGGATGACACTCTCCAACTCCTCCGTCAGTTCGACAAACGCAGCGCTGCGCTTCTCGCAGCACGATGCCTTTACGCGGTTTAAAGCGGATGCCTTGACAAGCTTGGACAGAAACGGGAAAAGGTACTGCCGCGGCTCGTGAGGGGGTATGTGTACCCACGCTTGATAATACGCGTCTGAAATGCATTCCTCGGCGTCCGAAGGATCGGACAGGATACGCAGAGCGGAAGCGTAAAGACGCGCCCCGTATTTTTCGCGGATCGCGTCTATCGCACGCTCATCCCTCGAAAGAAACAAATCGACGATGACTCCGTCGTCCATACGCATTCCTCCCTTCGTGCTCTTCATTTCTATAATCAACTTTCTTGAGGAAAGGTTACAAACAAGGGAAAAATCTTTGTAATAATTATAACTCCTAAATCAAGAAATGCGTAATTGTTGCAGCGAGCAATTACTGATATTTATTTCATCATACCACCCCATTTACCGCATCTGCCGATAATGAGGTGCGTTTTCAAAGCAAACCCCCGGCGTGAGCCGGGGATTTGCTTTTTCTTTTTTAATGATGACTTATTTCCTGCTTCTGACACTCAACGTAACGGGTAGTTTTATCCAATGTCAGAGTTACGTTGTAATAATGATATGTATCTTCCATACCATAGTCACCGCCTACTATCATCAATGTGTCAGCATTAAGAATGTATTCGCTGTCGTTTTCTGCCAATTCATAACCATTTGAAAGGGTAAGGTCAGAATACTTATAACTCAACAAATACAGCAGC
>CACXCL010000161.1 GCA_902766115.1 uncultured Ruminococcus sp. | reverse complement strand
GTAGTCCTCGTTCAGCGAGCCGTCGCGGTTTTTGCCGATGATCCCGTCCTCAAGCGGCATTCCGCAGCATTGGCAGATCAGCCGGCGTGGCGATCCAAGCAGGGTGTTGATGGAAACGCCGAAAAGGTTTGAAAGCAGCTTTAGCGTCTCCGTGTTCGGAACGGTTTCACCGTTTTCCCAGCGGGAAACCGCCTGTCTTGTCACGTAGACCTTTTCGGCAAGCTCGTCCTGTGACAGACCGTTTTTCGTTCTCAGCTCTCTTATGATCTCCTTAGTGTCCATTTCAGCACCTCCCCGTGATCATAATTGTACGTCAAAGTCGCCTGAAAAACAAGCAACCTGCAGTTGCGGCCCGGGTGAGGGAAGAGGATCCCGCCCGGGCGAATGTAACTACTTTTCTCCTTTAAGACCTTCCGCCACGATCCACTTTGCAGCGTCGAGAAGGTCCCGCCCCACGTAGACCGGATCGTATTCGTTCCATTTCCCGCGATCCCTGCCCACGGTGTCGGCGACGATGCGGCCGGCACGGGAAAAGTATATCATATATCGAACGTTTTGTCCATAGGTCAGGTGGGGATGGGACCCTTCTTTTTGCAAATAAGCAGCGCGTGGTTGCTCATACCCGTGCAGCTCTCGCTTGACGTGATCCGGTCGTAAAGGGGACGCATCAGCTCGAATTTTTCTTCGACCATTTCGTTGACTGTCTTGTCAAAGATGAAAAAATCGGTTCCGAGATCCTTTATCTTATCAAATCCGTACGCTGCGGCTTCCGATTCGATATCCTCCGGCATGACGTACCAGAACAAACCGGGACGATGGTCATCAGTACCGACCTCGAAAACGTTTTCGTTTGCCACCCGGTTCGGGTAGATTTCGGCGTAATCGATGCAGGCGCCGGAGTACACCCCGCAGGACGTGATATACGCGAACGCGCCTATGCCGCCCGGCTTACAAACCCTCGCACACTCTGAAAACGCCTTTTTTCTCTCGGGCTCCGAAAGATGATACATGGGCCCGAGACTCAGAACGACGTCGAAACTGTTGTCGTCGATATCGTGAAGATCCGTTGCGTCACCTACCGCGCATCTGACGTTTTTCAGGTTGCTTTCGGCAATTTTCTCATTGAAAACGGAAATATGCTTCGGTACAAGATCTATTCCGACGTATTCGGAGCATTTGTCGGCAAAATACATCCCGTAATATCCGGTCCCGCAGCCGATCTCCAAAACGCGCGAGTCGGGTGTGATAAAATCCGAAAGGTGCTTTTTCGTGTAGAAAAACTCCATGGATCCGTTGCGTGATTTGAGGAAGCGGCCGTCTTCGTCTTCTTTCTCGTACCTTTTCAGGATCTTTTCTTTGTCGGCGATCATTTTTTTAACCTCTTGATTTCATAAATATAAAAACGGTGTAAGCCGAATTATCCGACTTACACCGTCACCGAACCTTTTCGCCTGTCAGGGAAAAAGGGTACGACAATGCAAGCCCACCGGCAGCCAATCATGTACAGCGACGTTGGACATATACATATAATTCACTTTGACTGAAAGCTTACGCATTGCCGTTTCTCCTTTTCTGACGTTTGTGTGATTATAACATCAAACAGACGGTTTGTCAAGTATTATTTCCGGTAAAGGAAACGATCATCATTTGCAGTAAAAAACGCCCGACGAAAAAACGCCACGAGGGGCGTTTTTATCTTATCGGACTATCTCTTCTTATACAGCACAAGCTCCGGATCGGCGCCGTTTTCCGCGTAGGTGCAGATCAGGATGAAATCCATGTTCGCCAGGACGCCGAAGCGCCTCTCTCCGCCGAAATCCGGCTCGAGCTGTGTACCGAGGTACGTGGTTCCGTCGTCGAGGAACTTTGCGGCGGTTCCGCCGGGAAGCGGGTACTCGAGATTGACGAAATTGCCCTCCAGGGGGTTCAGCCACTCTATTTTTGGCATTCCCTCAATCTCGAGGCTGTTTATCTCGTTGATGAGTTTATTTTTGAACTCCTCGAACTGACCGTCGTCGCTGAGCTCGTCGTACCTTTTCCAGTAGTCGTAGCACCATTTGCAGTAGTCCTCGTTCAGCGAGCCGTCGCGGTTTTTGCCGATGATCCCGTCCTCAAGCGGCATTCCGCAGCATTGGCAG
>CACXCL010000160.1 GCA_902766115.1 uncultured Ruminococcus sp. | reverse complement strand
TCTTTCGACGAATACGACTCCACTACCGCTTTGTAATCCCAGCCGCCCGACGGAACGATCTCCTCCGAGGCGACAAGGTACCGGGCAAAATCCTTGATATAGTCGGCGGTCTCGATGGTCGCCATCAGGCAGGCGTCAAAGCCGATGATATCGAATTCGGTGTAGAGTCCCGCGTTCTCAAACGCTGATTTCAATTCCGCAAGTGTCAGTGCGTCAAAACTGTAATTTTCATCAAAGCATACGCCCTTCGCACTCCCGCCGCCGTGATCCCATAGGATCAGCATATTATTGTTCGTGCGGAATTTATCCTGCCCCCATTTAAGAAAATCGGAAAGCGTCTCGCTTTGCCCCATATTGAGTTGAGAGAGCGTGTCGAGCAGGATAAGCTCGCCGTTCTTGACTTCATATCTCTGCGCGGCGCTTGCGCTGATCCCGTGCGAGCGCCAGGTCTCGGCTCCGCCCGTCTGGATGACGATATTCAGATCGCCCGCATCTGCCGCGAGTATCTCGTCAATGTTTTTCCCTGCAAGCCCCTGCTTTGTCTCGAGGTTCGAGCCGCACATATAGATGAACAGCGTACGCCCGTCGGTAAGCTCCGGCACGTCCGGCGCCGTCTGCGTTTCGGAGTCTCTCTGCTCTCCCTCCGGATTGCCGCAGGACGACAGCGTCAGCGTTGATACGAGCATTGAACAAAGCAGCAATAATGAGATGATCTTCTTTACCATACCTGTTTTCCTTGCTTTTTAATCACGATTTTTATCTTAGGCTTTTATTGTATCATAACTTTGTGACAAAATCTATCTTTTTTTGAAGCCCGACGATATTTGCAATGATGAAAGTGCAACCGGTTATCGGCGTTCTTCATCCGATATTTCACTCATTGCGCCGCAAGGCGCAAAATCACTTCTTGTTATTTCCCGGGTTCCATGGTATAATCGTATCACGGTTCCGCCACTGTTTCATTATGATTTCATCACGAAAAGGAAGATCAAAATGACAGTTCAAAAAGTACTACGGTTTGATGACTCACGGTTAAGCGCCGATTATGCAAGCAAGGGATCTATGGCTCGTTACAAAGAATTGACGCGCGCATTCCCGAATACTCTAATTGTTTTTGTTCATGACGCCTATTACTATGGTTTTGACAAAACAGCGGTAGCTTTGGCGCTGCTGTTCAACTGTCGTTTTTACAGAAACAAAGGAATGTTGGTTATAAAAATTGAAAGTGGTGATTATCAAAGAAAAACCAAAGCAGGACAACTGCGAGGTTTTCGTTGCATAGTTGACAATAACGGAATTCTAACCTTTCAAATGGGGAAAAAGTTCTCTCTTGAGAAACCAATGTCCTATTATGAAAAAAAACAAAACAGTGTCTCAGAAAACAAATCTTCACACTCTTGGATTGATTCTGCTTCCCGACACGGCAGAGGCTGGCATGACGACGCATGGAGCCCGGGTCTTCCCTCCTCTCGTTTTTTCAGGAACAAATCAAAAGGATAAAATCGAAAACATGCATTGTGTCACGTATAATTCAACGGAACAGGACCATATAAAAAGGATGTAACGGAATTCACGTTACATCCTTTTTTGTGTTTGTCCTGCGTTGACACAGGCTGAACCGGCGAATATGATCACAGCCGGTCGGCATATCGCGGGAGACCGTGCCGTGACCCGCATATTCAGGCGGGTCAGGAAGGATTATCGGTACGGCGTCTCCCGAACGACGCGCCGACGAAGCCGAGAAAAAGCGGATGAGGCTTGTTCGGGCGGGATTTGAATTCGGGGTGGTACTGGACTCCCACGAAGAAGTCGCGGTCAGTCAGTTCCACCGTTTCAACGAGCCGTCCGTCGGGGGAAACGCCGCTGAGAGTCAGGCCGGCGTCCTTTAAAACTTCCCTGTAATCGTTGTTGAATTCGTATCTGTGGCGGTGGCGCTCGCTTATTGTCTGCGCGCCGTAGCATTTTTCCATGGTCGTTCCGGGCATGATCACGCACGGATACGCGCCGAGCCGGAGCGTTCCGCCCTTGTCGACGTCTTCGCTCTGCCCGGGCATAAAATCTATCACTTTATGACGGCATTGCTCGTCGAACTCGCCCGAGTCGGCGTCGGCGATCCCGGCGACGTTCCGCGCATATTCGATCACCGCTATCTGCATTCCGAGACAAATGCCGAAATACGGGACCTTGTTCTCCCTTGCGTATTTTGCGGCGAGGATCATCCCCTCGATCCCGCGGCTCCCGAAGCCGCCGGGAACGATGATGCCGTCAAGACCCGAAAGAATACCGTCCGCGCTCTCGGGCGTGATCTCCTCCGAGTCTATCCAGTGGATTCGGATGTGCGTATTGTAGTGATAACCCGCGTGGCGGAGCGCTTCCGCGACGGAGAGGTACGCGTCGTGAAGACCGACGTACTTTCCGACGAGTCCGATATCCGTATAGTACGGGCGGTTCTTGATGCGCTCGACCATTGCGCTCCATTTTTCAAGATCCGGTTTTGGCGCTTCGATCCCCAGCTCCCGGCAGACGACGTCGGAAAAGTTCGACTTCTCAAGCATCAGAGGCGCCTCGTAGAGGTTCGGAAGCGTGACGTTCTCGATAACGCAGTCCGGTTTTACGTTGCAGAAAAGGGATATTTTATCGAAGATGGGCTTTTCAAGAGGTTCGTCGCACCGCAGGATGATAATATTCGGGTTGACTCCCATTCCCTGAAGCTCCTTGACGGAGTGCTGGGTCGGCTTTGTCTTGTGCTCCTCCGAGCCGTGTAGATACGGAACGAGCGTGACGTGGATGAAGAGACTGTTCTCCCTGCCGACCTCCAGCGATATCTGCCGGGCGGCTTCTATGAAAGGCTGTGACTCGATGTCGCCTATCGTCCCGCCGATCTCCGTGATAACGACGTCGGCGTCGGAATGACGCCCGACGTTGTAGACGAAGTTCTTTATTTCATTCGTGATGTGAGGGATGACCTGAACTGTGGAGCCGAGGTATTCGCCGCGGCGCTCCTTGTTCAGAACGTTCCAGTAGACCTTTCCCGTCGTAAGATTTGAGTACCTGTTCAGGTCCTCGTCGATGAATCTCTCGTAGTGACCCAGGTCGAGGTCTGTCTCCGCCCCGTCCTCCGTAACGTAGACCTCGCCGTGCTGATAGGGGCTCATCGTCCCCGGGTCGACGTTGATGTACGGGTCGAGCTTCTGAGCGGCGACCTTCAGCCCGCGCTCCTTGAGAAGACGTCCCAGCGACGCGGCTGTGATCCCCTTCCCGAGTCCGGAAACGACGCCGCCCGTCACAAAAATATACTTGGTCATACCTTCCTCCTTATTTCCCGCTGTCGCCGTAGTTGGAGAGGACTCTTGCCGACGGGTCGTCGACGTCGCATCCTTTCCAGGACCTGTTCGGCATCCAGAAGTCTTTTATCATTTCACTCTGCCCCGGATAGTACTTTTCAAATATCTCGCGGTAGAGGAGAGATTCTTTCGTAAACGGCGCCGCGTGGCTGTATTTTTTACGAAGCTTTTCATATTCTCCGTCGGAATACCGCGCCTCGGCATACTCCTTCAGATAGTCAACCATCGAGTGACCGACGGCGTCGGAGAACGCGGCTTTTTCCCTCCACAGTATGGAGTCGGGCAAATAGCTCAGCCCCTCGAAAGCGTGCCGCAGGAGATACTTCCCTTTTCCGTACACGTTCATCTTTATCGCGGGATCCAGCGACATCACGTAGGAGGCGAAGTCCAGGTCCCCGAACGGCACCCTCGCCTCGAGCGAGTTGACCGAAATGCACCGGTCGGCGCGGAGAACGTCGTACATGTGCAGCTCTCGCACCCTCTTTTCGGCTTCCGCCTGAAACTCCTCCGCGTCCGGCGCGAAATCGGTGTACTTGTAGCCGAAAAGCTCGTCCGATATCTCGCCGGTCAGGATGACGCGGATGTCGGTCCGTTCATGTATCGCTTTGCACACGTGGTACATTCCAACGCTTGCGCGGACCGTCGTGATGTCGTAAGTGCCGAGCAGGTGAACCACGTCGTCGAGCGAGGCGATCACCTCGTCCGGCGTCATATACACCTCGGTGTGGTCAGCTCCGATGAAATCCGCGACCTGCCGTGCGTATTTCAGGTCGATGGCGTCCTCGCTCATCCCGACGGCGAAGGTCCTGATCGGAGTGCCGCAGCGCCTTGCGGCGATGGCGCAGACGAGGGAGGAATCGAGTCCGCCCGAAAGGAGAAAGCCCACCTTCGCGTCCGAAACGAGCCTCTTTTCGACCCCGCGGATCAGTTTCTCGCGTATGTTCCCGCAGGCGCGCTCCACGTCGTCGCGGCAGACCTCGGCGACTTCCGATATATCACGGTAGCAGACGAAGACTCCGCCCTTGAAGTAGTGACCCGGCGGGAAAGGCATGATCCTGCGGCACAGTCCGACGAGGTTCTTCGCCTCGCTCGCGAATACGACGGTCCCTTCCTCGTCATAACCGTAGTAGAGTGGTCTGATGCCGAACGGGTCGCGGGCGGCGATATATTCGTCCGTCCTGCCGTCGTATATTACCATGGCGAACTCCGCGTCGAGCTTTGAAAACATACCGACGCCGTACTCAAAGTACATCGGGAGGATTATCTCACAATCGGAGTCGCTCACGAAAGAGTATCCTTTTTCTCTCAGCCTTTCGCGCTCGGCCTCAAAGCCGTACAGTTCGCCGTTGCATACGACAAGGCTTCCGTCAAGTTCGAAGGGCTGCATCCCTTCCGGGGTCAGCCCCATGATGGAGAGGCGGTGGAAGCCGAACACACCGCCGCCCGCTTTGACGACGCGGCTGTCGTCCGGACCCCGGGATTTGGTTTGAAAGAAGCCCTCATCAAAAGCGGTCTCGTCCGGGACTTTGCCGCAGTAACCGAAAATCGAACACATACTATCTCTTCCTGTCTGTTATTCCACGTCCTGCAGGGCGTCGTAGCCTTCTTCACCCGTGCGGACCTTGACGACGTTTTCCACGTCATATACAAAGATCTTACCGTCCCCGATATGACCGGTATAAAGCACCTTCTTTGCCGTTTCTATCACGTGACGGACCGGCACCTTGCTGACCACGATATCCACCTGGATCTTCGGGAGCAGATTGGCCTCCACAACAACTCCGCGATAGTATTCCGGCTGACCCTTCTGCGCGCCGCATCCGAGCACGTGGGAGACCGTCATGCCGGTGATGCCGATATCCATCATGGCGTTTTTCAGCGCTTCAAAGCGCTGTTCCTTGCAGATGATCTCCACCTTGGTGAATTTGGGCACCCCGTCGTCGAAGGACGGCACCTTCTTGATCGGGATCGCCTCGGATACCGGCGTTTCTCCGCTTACCGCGACGGCGCCGTCAAATCCGTAATCCAGGCTTTCCACCGCCGGAACAAAATCGGCGTAGGCGCTGGGCAGACCGTGTTCGGTCTTGTCAAGTCCTTTGATTTCCTCCTCGGAAGAAACACGCAGACCGACGGTCTTTTTCAGAATAAAGAATGTTGCGGTCATCATCAGGGCGGTCCAGGCGAGGATCGCGGCGATGCCGAGCAGCTGTACGCCCAGCAGACGAAAACTGCCTGTGTAGAACAGTCCCCGGAGCCCCGCGGGAGCGGCGGGATTCGCAAGCAAGCCTACCGCAACCGTTCCCCACACGCCGTTTGCCAGATGGACGCCCACAGCGCCCACCGGATCGTCGATGTGCAGTTTGATATCCAGCACTTCTACGACGATAACGACGAGGAAACCGGAGACGACGCCCACCACCGCCGATCCGAGCGCGTCCAGCGCGTCGCATCCCGCCGTGATGCCTACAAGTCCCGCAAGGGAGGCGTTGAGGCACATGGAAACGTCGGGCTTGCCGTTTTTGAGCCAGGTGAAAATCATCGTCGTGCAGGTAGCGACAGCCGGAGCGATCGTCGTGGTCACAAAGATCGAGGCGAGGGAGACGGAGTCCCAGGCGGCTGCTCCGTTGAAGCCGTACCAGCCGAACCAGAGGATGAAGCATCCGAGCGCGCCGAGCGTTATGGAGTGACCGGGAATGGCGTTTACCTTCTTGACCCCTCCGGCGCTGTTCTTTATGTACTTTCCGAGGCGGGGACCTACCATGATCGCGCCGATCAGGGCGGTGATACCGCCCACCGAGTGGATGGCGGCAGAGCCGGCGAAATCATGAAACCCGAGTTTCGCAAGCCAACCGGCTTCATTCCACACCCAACCGGCTTCGATCGGATAGACGAAAAGGGAGATCACGCCGGAATAGATGCAGTAGGAAATGAATTTCGTGCGTTCCGCCATGGCGCCGGAAACAATGGTGGCGGCGGTGGCGCAGAACACCAGATTGAAGACGAAGGAGGGCGCGCCGCCGCCCTTCAGAAACCCTCCGAAATCGGTCAGGATATCAAGATTCGGCACGCCGATAAAACCGAAGACGTAATCCTCCGCCATCATCAGCGAAAAGCCCAGCAGCACGAACACTACCGTGCCGATACAGAAATCCATCAGGTTCTTCATGATGATGTTTCCGGCGTTTTTTGCCCGTGTAAATCCCGTTTCCACCATGGCGAACCCCGCTTGCATAAAGAACACCAGCGCGGCTCCGATCAAAAACCAGACGCCGAATACCTCCTTTGCGGCGGTTTGCTCTATAAATTTTGAAATCTCTTCCGTTAACATGGAGTTACCTCTTTTCTTATCTTACGCTGAAAAGAATATCCGCATAAGTCGGATACGGCCAGTAGGATCTGTCGGTGAGCGTTTCCGCCTCGTCGCACGCTACCCGCAGCTCGCACATTTTCGGAAGGATGGAGTCCCGGATCGCCTTCGATTCCTCGACCACGTTCCCGGCGTCGTGGACCGCGATGAGAGCGTCTTCGAGTGCCGCCGTCCTGTCTGCAATGCTGTCGGTGAGTGACGAGAGCTTTCTCACGAGCCTTGTTTCATACGAGAGCGCCAGGGACCCGTCTAACGCCCGCTTTGCTTCTGCGTTTCTCGCCAGGTCCGCGCTGTATTTTTCAACTGCGGGCGCAACGCTGCTCCTTGCCATGTCGACCAGGGTGTTCGCCTCGATCTTCACCGTCTTGCAGTAGTTCTCGAGCATGATGTCGCGTCTTGAACGGAGTTCTTCGACGGTAAAGACCCCGTGGGAGGTCAGCATATCGACGTTCTTTTTGTCGAGCAGATGGGGCATGCAGTCCGCGGTCGTTCTGTAGTTGAGAAGTCCGCGCACCTCTGTCGCTTCCCTGATCCACGCGTCGTCGTATCCGTTTCCGTTGAAGATGATCCTGCGGTGATCCTTTATCGTCTTTTTGATCATCTCATGGAGAGCAGATTCAAAGTCTTCGGCGCCTTCAAGCCTGTCTGCGTAGATCTTCAGAGATTCCGCCACGGCGGAATTCAGCATGATGTTGGCGCAGGCGATGCTGTTCGAAGAGCCGAGCATACGGAACTCGAACTTGTTTCCTGTGAAAGCGAAGGGCGACGTTCTGTTCCTGTCCGTCGTGTCGCGGTTGAAGCGCGGCAGGACGTGGACCCCGAGCTTCATCTGTTCCTTCTTAACGCCTTGGTACGGAGCGTCGTTTTCGATCGCCGAGAGGATCCCGTCGAGCTCGTCGCCGAGGAACATCGAGACTACAGCCGGAGGCGCCTCGTTGGCTCCCAGACGGTGGTCGTTTCCGGCGGTTGCGACGGATATGCGGAGCAGATCCTGATAGTCGTCCACCGCTTTGATTACGGCGCAGAGGAAAAGCAGGAACTGTGCGTTTTCGTAAGGCGTCTCCCCCGGAGAGAGCAGGTTCTGTCCCCTGTCGGTGGCGATGGACCAGTTGTTGTGCTTGCCCGATCCGTTGACCCCGGCGAAGGGCTTTTCGTGGAGCAGACAAACGAGCCCGTGACGTGCGGCGACTTTCTGCATTATCTCCATCGTGAGCTGGTTGTGGTCGGTCGCCACGTTCGTCGTTGAATAGATTGGAGCAAGCTCGTGCTGAGCCGGAGCCACCTCGTTGTGCTCCGTCTTGACCAGGACGCCCAGCTTCCAGAGCTCGTCATTCAGTTCTTCCATGAATGCGGCGACTCTCGGCTTGATGACGCCGAAATAGTGGTCGTCCATCTCCTGACCCTTCGGAGGTTTTGCGCCGATAAGCGTCCTCCCGCAGTATTTGAGGTCGGGACGCGCGTCGTACATTTCTTTTGTGATCAGGAAGTACTCCTGTTCCGGTCCGACGGACGAGCGGACGTACTTCACTTCGTCGTTCCCGAACAGTCTGAGAATACGAAGCGCCTGCTTATTCAGCGCCTCCATGGAGCGGAGGAGCGGAGTTTTCTTGTCGAGCGCGTGTCCGCCGTAGGAGCAGAACGCCGTGGGAATGCAAAGCGTCTTCCCTTTTATGAATGCATAAGAGGTCGGATCCCACGCGGTGTACCCTCTCGCCTCGAAAGTCGCGCGAAGTCCGCCGGACGGGAAGCTCGAAGCGTCGGGTTCTCCCTTGATGAGTTCCTTGCCCGAGAACTCCATGATGACTCCTCCGTCGGGAGAGGGGGAGATGAAGCTGTCGTGCTTTTCCGCGGTGATGCCGGTCAGCGGCTGGAACCAGTGAGTGAAGTGAGTCGCTCCCTTCGACACCGCCCAATCCTTCATCGCGGAGGCGACGGCGTTCGCCACCTTGATATCGAGGGCCGCGCCCTCGTCTATCGTCTTTTT
Organism: uncultured Ruminococcus sp.; assembly: GCA_902766115.1. Lineage (GTDB taxonomy): Bacteria > Bacillota > Clostridia > Oscillospirales > CAG-272 > RUG11130. Next base: position 8,239 of record CACXCL010000160.1, on the reverse strand, counting down.
CAGCGAACCGTAGACCTCCGCCGTGAGAGTCGCCCTCATCACTCTGTCGTCAAACACCATGCTTCCGAAATAATCAGTTACCGTTGCCATGATCGTATCCTCCTTGAATTAAAGGCAAAGGCGCCTTTCGTTCGATACGAAAGACGCCTTTGCCTTCATATATACGTGTAAGTGAAAAGGGCTCTTCGAGTACGGAAACTCAAAGACGCCCTTGCCTTTACGTGTGGCATTATACAACGGCTGAAATCGTTTGTCAACCCCATTTTTGAATTTTTCTCAAAAAAAACCAAAAATCAAGTTTTTGTCGAAACAGTCTTGACAAACCGCAGGTTTGGATGTATAATCCTCACGTAAATGAGCAAAGGCGTTCATTTCGGCGCGGCAGTACCGCGCCTGAATGAGCGTCTTTATTTTATTTCTGGAAAGGATCGTTCGATAAAATGAGAGAAGGAGAAGTGAGGATACCGTCCGGATGCGCCATAGCCGCCGTGATCTCAAGGAAAGGCGTCAGGATGTCCGGAGGGATAATCGCGTCCGCGATGAGCCCGATGCACGACAGATCGAACGGACTGGGCGGAGGATTCGCCGGATACGGGATATATCCCGACTATAAGGATTTTTACGCATTCCACATGTTTTTCGATTCGCGCGCCACAAGGAAGGAGTGCGAAGCGTATCTCAAGGAAAACTACGAGATCGTGAAAAGCGAGATCGTGCCTACGAGAAAGATACCGGAGATCACAGACGAGCCTATTATATGGAGATATTTCGTCGACCCGCTTAAATCTTCCCTCGGAAACCTCCAGCTCGACGAAAAGGAATTCGTCGTCCGAACCGTCGTCGACATAAACAGCCGGATGGACGGCGCATACGTCGCGTCGAGCGGAAAGAACATGGGAACTTTCAAGGCGGTCGGCTATCCCGAAGACGTGGCAAGGTTTTACCGCCTTGACGAGTACGAGGGATATTCCTGGACGGCGCACGGAAGATATCCGACAAACACCCCAGGATGGTGGGGCGGCGCTCATCCTTTCACTCTGCTTGATTATTCTGTGGTCCACAACGGAGAGATCTCGTCATACGACGCAAACAGAAGATATATTGAGATGTTCGGATACAAGTGCTCGCTCCTTACGGACACCGAAGTCATCACTTACATACTCGACTATCTCGTCAGAGTTCAGGGGCTGACCCTCGACGAGGCGGCGGGGGTTATCGCGGCGCCCTTCTGGAGCACAGTCGAGCGGATGGAAGACGGCGAAAAAAAGGCAAAGGCTGAATACCTGCGCACCGTTTTCCCGAGTCTGCTCATAACCGGTCCTTTCTCGATCGTTCTCGGCTACGACGGAGGACTTATGGCGCTGAACGACAGGCTGAAGCTCCGCTCCATGGTGGTCGGAGAAAAAGACGACCGTGTCTTTATTGCAAGCGAAGAGGCGGCGATCCGGGCGATGGAGCCGGACGTCGACCGAGTCCGCGCGCCCCGGGGAGGAGAGCCGGTCATAATAAACGTTGAGGAGGGGCTGTACTGATGGGGTGCGAATTCATATATCCGGAATTTGAGGTCGTCAGGAACGAGAGCCGATGTGTCGCCTGCCGCGTCTGCGAGCGGCAGTGCGCAAACGAGGTACACGCATACGACCCGGAGCGAGGCGTCATGGTCAGCGACGAGATGAAGTGCGTCAACTGTCAGAGGTGCGTCTCCCTCTGCCCGACGAGAGCGCTCAAAATAGTTGAGAGCGGCTGCAGACTCCGCGAGAACGCGAACTGGCAGAACGACACGATCAAAGAGATATATAAGCAGGCAAACAGCGGAGGAGTTCTTCTGTCGTCGATGGGGAATCCGAAGCCGCTGCCCGTTTACTGGGACAGGATCCTCCTGAACGCGTCCCAGGTGACCAACCCGCCGATCGATCCGCTCCGCGAGCCGATGGAAACGAGGACTTTTCTCGGGAAGAAGCCGCAGAAGATCACGCGGGACAGCAACGGGGAAATAAAGCGCGACCTGCAGCCTCAGCTTGAGCTCTCGATGCCGCTCATGTTCTCCGCCATGAGCTACGGCTCGATAAGCTACAACGCGCACGCATCTCTTGCGAGAGCCGCGGAGGCGCTCGGCATCTGTTACAACACCGGAGAGGGCGGACTTCACGAGGATTTTTACAGATACGGGAAAAACACCATAGTCCAGGTCGCCTCGGGCAGGTTCGGAGTCCACGAGGACTACCTGTCGGCGGGAGCCGCGATAGAGATCAAAATGGGTCAGGGCGCAAAGCCGGGCATCGGCGGGCACCTCCCGGGGGCAAAGATCGTGGGCGACGTCTCGCGCACCAGGATGATCCCGGAGGGATCGGACGCAATCTCGCCCGCGCCTCACCATGATATTTACTCGATAGAGGACCTTCGTCAGCTTGTCTTCTCTCTGAAGGAGGCGACAGAGTACAAAAAGCCCGTCATCGTCAAGGTCGCAGCCGTACACAATATCGCCGCCATCGCGAGCGGCATCGCAAGGAGCGGCGCGGATATCATCGCGATAGACGGCTTCAGAGGGGGAACGGGAGCCGCGCCCACGCGGATACGCGACAACGTCGGTATCCCGATAGAACTCGCGCTCGCCTCCGTCGACAGGAGGCTTCGCGAAGAGGGAGTCAGAGGGAACGTCTCTCTCGTCGTGGGAGGATCCATCAGAAACGCCGCGGACGTGATAAAAGCGATCGCCCTCGGCGCAGACGCCTGCTATATCGCGACGGCGGCACTGCTCGCGCTCGGCTGCCACCTTTGCAGGACCTGTCAGAGCGGCAAATGCAACTGGGGTATCGCGACTCAGCGGCCGGAACTGGTAAAAAGACTCAATCCCGATGTCGGATCGGAGCGCCTTATTAATCTTATGACCGCGTGGCGGCACGAGATCAAGGAGATCATGGGCGGAATGGGGATAAACTCCATAGAAGCGCTCCGCGGGAACCGCCTTATGCTCCGCGGAGTGGGGCTTACGGAAAAGGAACTTGAGATACTCGGTATCTCTCACGCGGGGGAATGACAAATGAAACGTGTTTACGTAAATGAAGAATGGTGTCTCGGATGCCACTTGTGCGAATATAACTGCGCATACGCCAATTCAGGCATCAGGGATATGGTCGCCGCCCTCAAAGATAAAAAGATCTTTCCCAGGATCCACGTGGAAGGAGAAGACAGGATCACATTTGCGGTCTCCTGCCGCCATTGCACCGATCCGATCTGCGTCAAAAGCTGTATCGCGGGCGCCATATCGAAGCGGGACGGCGTTGTGAGGATCGACCGGAACAAATGCGTCGGTTGTCTTACCTGCGTGCTCGTTTGCCCTTACGGGGCGCTGGCGCCGGGAGAAGACGGCATTATGCAGAAATGTGAGCTTTGTCTCGACAACGCCTGCGGCGCGCCGGCGTGCGTCGCGGGTTGCCCGAACCGGGCGATCGTATACGAAGAAAGGAGCGCGGCGGAATGAAACGGTATGTAATTATCGGTAACGGCGTCGCCGCCGTCGGCTGTATCGAAGGCATCCGGTCACTCGACATGAAGGGGGAGATCACCGTGATCTCCGAAGAGGATCATCCGGTCTACAGCCGCCCGCTGATCTCCTATCTGCTGGAAGGCAAGACCGACACCGAACGGATGAAATACCGACCGGAGGGATTTTACGAAGAAAACGGCTGCCGTGTGTTATACGGCAGGCGCGCCCTGTCGATCGATAACGTCTCGCACACGGTCGAACTTGACGACGGGACCTCCCTGCCCTATGACAAGCTGTGCGTAGCCGCCGGCTCGCGCCCGTTCGTACCGCCGTTCGAGGGGCTGGATACGGTGAAAAACAAGTTTTCCTTTATGACGCTTGACGACGCGCTGGCGCTTAAAAAAGCTCTTACAAGCAAATCCCGCGTTCTGATCGTCGGCGCGGGACTCATCGGGTTGAAATGCGCCGAAGGGATCCGGGACCTTGTGGGGAGCATCACCGTGTGCGATCTTGCCGACCGGGTGCTCTCGAGCATACTCGACACTGGCTGCGCCGCCGTCGTAGAGAAGCATCTTGAGCAAAACGGCATTGATTTTATGCTCGGCGACACGGTCCGGCGCTTTGAAGGCAACCGCGCCTTTATGAAAAACGGCGGCACGGTGGATTTTGATCTGCTTGTGCTTGCCGTCGGCGTGCGGGCGAACAGCGATCTTGTAAAAAACGCGGGTGGCGAGGTGAACCGCGGGATCCTTGTGGACGTCGGGATGAGAACGACGCTTGACGGCGTTTACGCCGCAGGCGACTGCGCGGAGGGATACGACGCTTCCCTCGGCGCCCGGCGCGTTCTCGCCATTCTCCCGGGCGCCTGTATGCAGGGCAATACGGCGGGCATAAACATGGCGGGAGGCGAAAAAGAATTCGGCAACGCCATTCCGATGAACTCCATAGGTTTCTTCGGGCTTCACATGATGACCGCCGGCGTATACGACGGCGAAATGTTCGAAGATGCGGATAACGGATCCATCCGGAGATTCTTTGTAAAAGACGGACGGCTCGTAGGTTTTATCCTCATTGGAGGAACGGACAGGGCGGGCATTTACACCTCCCTGATCCGCGATGCGACGCCGCTTGATACCGTCTCTTTAGACCTGACAAAAAAAGTTGCTTCAAATTTGATCTTTTCACAAGATATACGTAGAAAAAAGTTCGGAGGTGTAGTATAATATGGTAATTCAGGCAAAAGGGTTAAGTTACCGTGATATAAATGATACACTGCGCACCACTGGCAAAGGAATCACTGTCAAGAACTGTCTCGGTCAGCGTTTCATCTGCGCCGGGATGTCGGACGTTTCCGTAACGTTGGAAGGCGTTCCGGGCAACGCCCTCGGAGCCTATCTCAACGGCGCCGAGATCACCGTCAAAGGCAACGCGCAGGACGCAGTCGGCGACACGATGAACGACGGCAGGATCGTTATCCGCGGCAGCGTGGGTGACGCCGCCGGTTACGCCATGCGCGGCGGGAGCATTTACGTGAAAGGCGACGCCGGTTACCGCGCCGGCATACACATGAAGGCTTACCGGGACAAGATCCCAGCTCTCGTCATCGGAGGGTGCGCGGGGAGCTTTCTCGGGGAATACCAGGCGGGAGGAGTCATCGTCGTGCTCGGGCTCGGAGACAGCGGCGAAAAGATCGTCGGAAATTTCCCGTGCACCGGGATGCACGGCGGCAAGCTGATCCTGCGTTCCGATTGCCGTGATATCAAATTTCCGGATCAGGTCACCGCAAGACCGGCGGGCGAGGACGACCTTGAAGAGATCGGGAAATACGTTTCGGAGTACTGCCGCCTTTTCGGCGGAGACTGCGACAGCGTGATGTTGTCTGCGTTCACGGTAGTGACTCCGGACAGCAAGAATCCTTATAAACAAATGTACGTTGCAAATTAAAGCAACACGGAAAGAGGAAGGATATGAAGTACTCCAAAGAGGAAGTCGTTCAGTACGTCGCCGAGGAGGACGTGAAGTTCATAAGACTCGCGTTCTGCGACGTCTTCGGCAATCAGAAGAATATCTCGATCATGCCGGGCGAGCTTGAGAGAGCGTTCAGAGACGGCATCGCCTTCGACGCTTCCGCGGTACGAGGCTTCGGAGGCGTGGAGAGGAGCGATCTGTTCCTGCGCCCCGATCCCGAAACGCTGACCTGGCTCCCCTGGAGACCGGAGCACGGCAAGGTGGTCAGAATGTTTTGCGATATCACCTATCCCGACGGCAAGCCCTTCGAATGTGATACGAGAGCCCTTCTGAAACGCGCGGTCGAAGACGCCTCGGCAGCCGGGTATGAATTCTTCTTCGGAGCGGAGGAAGAGTTTTACCTTTTTGAGCTCGACGAGACGGGCGAGCCCACCGGGATCCCGTACGACAGGGCGGGATATATGGATCTCGCGCCGGACGACCGGGGCGAGAACATCAGGCGGGAGGTCTGCCTCACCCTCGAGCAGATGGGCATCACGCCGGAGAGCTCGCATCACGAAGAGGGACCCGGTCAGAACGAGATAGATTTCAGATACGCGGACGCGCTTACTGCTGCGGACAACGTTATGACCTTTCAGAACGTCGTGAAGATCGTAGCGAGACGAAACGGTCTTTTTGCGGATTTTTCTCCCAAGCCGCTTGAAGGATACCCGGGCAACGGGTTTCATATCAACATGTCGGTCTCGCCGGACAAGTCCTCGGAAAACCTGTGCCGAATGATCGCCGGAGTGCTGGAGCACGTCGTCCCGATGAGCGCGTTTCTCTGCCCTACTGAGGATTCATACCGCAGACTCGGGGTCATGAAAGCGCCGAGATACGTCTCGTGGTCGGGCGAGAACCGCTCACAGCTCGTGAGGATCCCCGCGGCGCTCGGCGAATACCGCCGCGCGGAGCTCAGAATGGCAGATCCCTCGGCAAATCCGTATATCGCCTTCGCTTTGGCGATCCGGGCGGGACTTGAGGGGATAGAGCGCGGGCTGGATCTCCCGAGTCCTGCGAACGTCAATCTTTTCACCGCGGACGCCGGGACCCTGAAGAAATATAAAACTCTTCCGGGCAGCCTTGAAGAAGCGAAGCGGGCGGCATACACCGACGAGTTCATAAAAAAGCATACCCCGGAAGCGATACTCGATATTTACTGCAAAAACTGATCTGACCTGAAAATCCGACGGGAAGGGGGAGAGATATGAGCCTTGAAAAACGCGTTTACAGCGTTCTCGCAGTCTCGTCAAACGCGAAATTCAAAGAAGCGCTGACAGCCCTTCTCCCCGAATCGGATTACAGTCCGGTGAGTTTTGCAAGGGACGTCAATTCTGCAAGACGCGCGCTGACGGAGAGGGATTTCGATTTTATAATGGTAAACTCTCCCCTTCCCGACGACACGGGACTCCGGTTTGCAACAGACGCCGTCACGTCAAGCGGCGCGGCGGTCCTGCTCTTCGCCGGGACGGAGCTTTACGACGACATCCACGACAGAGCGTCGCAGCACGGGATTTTCATGCTTTTAAAGCCCACGTCAAAGCAGATCCTCTCCACCGCTCTCGACTGGATGGCAAGCGCGAGGGAACGCCTGAGAAAAACGGAAAAAAAGGCGATCACCATAGAGGAAAAGATGAACGAGATAAGACTGGTCAACCGCGCGAAGTGGCTCCTCATAAGCGAGGTGAAAATGGACGAGCCCGCGGCTCACCGCTTCATAGAAAAGCAGGCGATGGACCGCTGCGTCTCCAAACGGGAGGTCGCAGAGGAGATAATAAAAACGTACAGCTGACGGCGGCTCCCGCCGGGGCGGCGTCCCCGCCGGAAAACAAAGCGCGGGCAGGTCAGTCCACTCTGACCTGCCCGTATTCGTTTTTTCAATCCGGAGAATCGTATTTGCTGAACTCCTCACTGATGTAAGTCGTATCGTGATACATATCGATCATCGCGTTATACCTCGGGTGCCATCTCCATCCCTGGTCCACCGATCCCCACCCGATATTGGTGATGTTCGCGTCGGGGTAAGTGTCCTTCAGAAGCTGGATATCCGCCGCCGACACGCCCGTGTTCTCGATCCACAGTCTTTCCAGCATCGGGAAATCGAGCAGAGCAGAAATGTCGGTCAGCCCGTAGATATGGCTGATATTGAGGTCGACCATCTCCTTGCATTCGCCGATGGGGGAGACGTCCGTGAGATACGGATTCACGAAAAGCTCGAGATAATGCAGGTGCTTCAGCTTCGAGAGCGGGGTGAGATCGCTTACCGTGTTGTCCGCAAGTATCAGTATCCGCAACTCGGGGAGATAATCGCCGATGACCGAGAGGTCGGTCAGCCGCTGGTGCCCAAGGTCCAGCGCCTGCAGATCCGTGCAGTATTTCAGCACCTCGATATCGGGGCTTCTCAGGGCGGTGTAGTTGTAGTTATAAATGAGGACCGAGAACGCCACGGCGTCTGTCTTCAGCGACCACTTGCCCATGTAGAGCGTCCAGACGATCTTCGTATCCGGAAATTCTCCTCTCAGCTCGGCGAGATCCTCGTTGGCGAAGCCGCAATCCGAAAGATCAAGCCGCTTCAGGCCGCAGAACAGCGGGATCGCCTGACGGACAGCGTCCAGGGTCAGTTCCCTGTGGTTTGTAAGATCCAGGTCCTCGGACGCCGAATCGTACTTTTCTCCCATGATATCCACGTCCCAGAGGAAGCGGATGCCGGGATAAGAGTCAACAAGCCCTTTTTGCTGTTCCGGG
>CACXCL010000159.1 GCA_902766115.1 uncultured Ruminococcus sp. | reverse complement strand
TCTATCGCCGTTTTTGCCCCTCGACGTATTTGAATACGCCTGAGGGGCAAAGAACGACGATTCTGCATCTTAACGCGACAGCCCATTACTTTTCCCGCCTTCCGGCGGGATCTTTTTATCTTGCGAAAAACTCAAATTCCGTCACGGACTCGAATCTCTCCCCCGCCTTTACGACGCAGGACGGAAACCCCGCCTTGTTGGGCGTATCCGGGAAAAACTGGGTCTCAAGGCAGAACGCCCGGTATTTTGACAGGGGCGCGCCGCCTTTCCCCCGGGGTTCGTCAAGCATATTCGCGGTGTAAAGCTGAACTCCGGGCATGTCGGTGGAGCAGCGCAAGCCGATCCCCGTCTCCGGGCAGAACGCCTCGGCGGCTCTCTTGAACTCACGCGGCGCGCCCCTCAGCACAAAGTTGTGGTCGAAACCGCCCACTCCCCTGACCTGGGGATGATCTGACCCGATATCGCGCCCGATCTCCTTCGGGACACGGAAATCGAAGGGCGTGCCGGAGACGTCCGCGATCTCCCCGGTGGGGATGAGTCCCGCCCCCGTGGGAGTATATCCGTCGGCGGCGATCATGAGCTCCGTTCCGAGGCAGCTCGCCGCGCCGAGGGTGAAATAGGTGTGATTTGTGAAGTTCATCACCGTGTCCCGGTCGGACGCCGCCTCGTATTTTACGGAGAGCGCGCTCTCCCGCACCGTGAAGGTCACCGAAAAGTCCACGTTCCCGGGGAACCCGCCCTCGCCGTCCGGCGAAAAGCAGGAAAACCTCACGGAACTGTCTCCGGTCCGCTCGCCTTTCATCACCTTGAACGAAAAGCCGCAGAACCCGCCGTGGAGCGAGTTTTCGCCGTCGTTTTTGTCAACGTCGAACCTCTCTTCGCCGAGCTCAAAGGACGCTCCGCCGATCCTGTTGGCGTATCTGCCCACCGTGGCTCCCTGGTATGATCCTCCCCCGAGGAACCCCGCGAGATCGTCATATCCGGCGACGCAGTCCACGCCGCGAAATACAACGCTGTGCACCGTCGCTCCGTACTCAAACACGGAAACGGACAATTCCCCGTCCGATATCGTAAATTCACGCACTTCCTTGCCGTCGACCTTTCCTGCCGGTCTTACAGTAACCATATTTCTCTCCCATCCGGCGCACCGCGCCCGTTTTTCTCTATTATGAAGACTTATTCCCCCTTTGTCAATATCTTCGTTGAAAATCGGAATAAAATATGGTACAATGTTAGGAGGAAAGCCGAACGCGCACAACAATCCAAAAGGACGGTTCGTTATGGACAATTTCGCCTCATATTTCACGAAGGACTCAAAGATCATGCTTGAGAACGTGAGTTACGAGTCCGTTCCTCCGCTGAAGGAACCGACGAAGGGCAAAAAGCTGGATTGCAAGGACTCCATCGTGGCGAGCGTAAAATACCCGCTGGGAGTCAAGATCGTCTTCAACAGACGGATGACCTTCGACCCGGAGGAGATGTTCGTTCTCTCCGTGTCCTTCTCCGCCCTGATGAAATTCGATCCCGAAAAACGCGATCTCGTGGATTGGCGGTCCGTGGATCTGGTCAAGGAATTCACCAGGGGCTTTCCCACGCTCCTTGCCACCCTCAACGCCCGCACCACCCTGCTCGTTGCCCAGATCACCTCGGCGGCGGGCTCGTCCCCCCTCATTCCCATAGCGGCGCGCGCTCCCGGGAAGGCGGGAGGCTACAACAACCCGGAAATTTGAACCGCGCCGCACAAGCGGCGGATCGGAGATAAAATGAATCAAGACAGAAAGATAAGGATCGCCATCGACGGCCCCGGAGGAGCGGGCAAAAGCTCCGTCGCAAAAGAGATCGCCAAAAGGCGGGGCATGCGCTACGTTGACACGGGCGCTCTATACCGCAGCGTGGGGCTCTACGTGGCGGATCACGGCATAGCCGAAGACGATACGGAAGGGATAGTGTCCTGCCTTCCGCACATCAGGATCGAGCTGACAAACGACGGCGGAGTACAGAAGATCATCATGAACGGGGAAGACGTGGGCGACAGGATCCGCACTCCCCGGGCGTCGGTTTATTCCTCCGCCGTGTCGAAGATCCCGGCGGTACGGGACGCGCTGCTGGGCATCCAGCGCGATCTGGCGGCGCAGGGCGGCGTCGTCATGGACGGACGCGACATCGGCACCGTCATCATTCCCGACGCGGAGGTCAAGATCTTCCTCACCGCCTCCCCGGAAGAGAGGGCGAGACGGCGCTTCAGGGAGCTTCAGGAAAAGGGCGTCGAACAGTCCTACGAGGACGTGCTCCGGGACATCGTCGCCAGGGACGAGAACGACAGCAACCGGGCGACGGCGCCTCTGCGCCCCGCCGACGACGCCATAATATTCGTCAACGACGGATACGCTCTCGAGGAGACCATCCGCTACGTCATGGGGCTCATCGACGGGGTGATAACAAGACGGGAGACTGAATGAAATGGGATTTTTCAATGGACTTTATAAGATCCTCAGGGGCCCGGTGCGGTTGCTGTGGAGGGTGAAGGCGGAGGGACTGGAAAACGTCCCCGAGGGCGGCTGCCTCCTGGCTGCCAATCACACCTCGTTCGCCGACCCCATCGTTATCTCATCCGTCAGCCCTCGTAAGATTCGCTTCATGGCGAAGGCTGAGCTGTTCCGCGTGCCGGTGCTGGGGCGCACGATCAAAGGATTCGGCGCTTTCCCGGTGAACCGCGGCGGCGCGGACGTGAAGAGCATCAAAACCACCGTGTCGCTCATCGAGTCCGGCGAGATCGTCGGCATTTTCCCCCAGGGGACCAGACGCGCCGGCGTGGACCCGAGGAAGACCGAGGTCAAGGGCGGCGTCGGGATGATCGCCTATCACACAAAATCCGACGTGCTCCCCGTCTTCATCGATACCAAAAAGAGAAAAACGTCCGTTTTCCGCAGGACGAGGATAGTCTTCGGAAAAGTGATAAAATTTGAGGAGCTGGGACTTTCCGGCGCCGGAAGGGACGGTTATCAGCGCGCCGCGGAGCTGATTTTCTCCCGTGTCTGCGAGCTGGGTACCCCTCCGGAGAACGAAGTAAATGGAACTGAGAATTGCTGAGCATGCAGGCTTCTGCCCCGGAGTCCGCCGCGCCACCGACGCGCTGGAGAAGGCGCTCGCGTCGCGCAGCGACGGCGAGGCGATCTACACTCTCGGAAGGCTGATCCACAACGACGAATATATCCGCGAGACCGAATCCCGGGGAGCGAAGATTGCCTCCGGGGACGACATTCCGGAGATCGAGCGGCGCGCGAGAGCCGGAGAGAAGATCACCCTGCTCATCCGCGCCCACGGCGAGCGCGAGGACACGGTCCGCCGCCTTGAGGCTCTGTCCCGGGAATGCGAGAACTTCACGTTTCTCGACTGCACCTGCCCCTACGTGGAAAAAGTGCGCCGCATCGCCCGGGAGAATTCGGGAGAAGGAAAGTTCTTCATCCTCATCGGCGCGCCGGAGCATCCGGAGGTCGAGGGGATCATGAGCTGCCTCAGGGGGGACGGGGTCGCCCTCCGCGACTCCGCGGAGCTTGAAAAGTGGCTCCGGGACGGCGGAGAAGGTGTCATCAGACGCTGCGAGACCGTTTCCGCGGCCGCCCAGACCACGCAACTGCTCGAAGAATGGAAAAAATGTCAGAGAATTCTCAAAAAAGTATATACAAAAGTCCAAATTTTTGATACAATATGTATTGTGACTGAAGAAAGGCAGCGCGAAGCGGAGCAGTTATCGCTGTCCTCGGACGTAATGATCGTCATAGGCAGCCCGTCGAGTTCCAATTCGCGAAAGCTTTTCGAAGTATGCCGCTCAAAATGCGACAAAGTCTTTTTTGTGGGGAACGCCGCGGAGGCGGCGGGGATACTCGTCCCCCGTCATGCGAGAGTATCCGTCACTGCCGGAGCGTCCACTCCGGGAAGCGTAATACAGGAGGTATGTAAAACCATGGATGAGCAAAGAACCGAAAATTTTGAGGAGCTGCTCGAAAACTCGATCAAAACTTTAAATACAGGAGAAATCGTCGAGGGTACCGTGACGGCCATCACGAACAACGAGATCCATCTCGACCTCGGCACGAAG
>CACXCL010000158.1 GCA_902766115.1 uncultured Ruminococcus sp. | reverse complement strand
CGAGTTCGAGGGGAAAGAGTTCCGTCCTGTCGGGAACCTGAACAAGTTTCCGGACGCGGACAAGGCGCACAGCTACGCGAAAAACGCGCTTATCTGGGCGACGGACAAGGGACTCATCACCGGCGTGAAATCCGGAGACACGGATCTCCTCGATCCCCGCGGCAACGCCACTCGCGAGCAGTTCGCCACGATCCTCATGAGGTACTGCGAGGCGGATCTCACAATGCCGCTTCAGTATAACACCCCCGTGGTGAAGAGTCACTACACCGCGCCGGAGTACCCTCTCGTCACCGACGCCGACCTGTATGTCGCCGTGGACGGAGACGATTCAAATCCCGGCACCTTTGACGCGCCTCTCGCCTCCTTCAACCGCGCAGTTGAAAAAGTGCGTGATATCAAAACGACCAAAACCTCCGGCGATATCATCGTCGCGTTCAAAGCCGGCGACTACGGCCCGCTGTCCGTCAGTCTCACCGCCGAGGACTCCGGCACACCGGAGCAGAGGATCATCTACTGCGCCTACGGCGACGGCGACGTTGTCTTCAACAACGGACTCGACATCACCGCCGACGATTTCTCGCCCATCGGCGAAGCGGACCGCGCATTCTTCCCGGAGAAGAACGCCGACAAGATCAAAAAATACGACGTTTCCGCCCTGTTTGACGCGGGGCTCGACGCCGACACGCTCCTGCTGTTCAGGGATGACGGCGTCTGCGTCACCGCAAGGTTCCCCAACAAATACGACGACGGCACCGACAACCTCCTGGAGGGGACGGCCGACACCGTCGATCATACCCACATGACCCTGAAGCACTCTCTTCTTCTGAGGCATTTCGCCGACTACACACCGGCTGACTTCGAGAATATGCAGCTATACGGCTACATCGTCCGTGGCTACGCCAAGGACTCATGCACCGTAACGGATTATGACAGGGACACCTCGATCATCACCATCGGCGTCACCGATTCCAACGAGTACGACGGCCATCTCCGTGACGGCTGGAACGATATAAAAATGTGCGTGAAGAACGTGCCCCGCGAGCTCGACGCCAAGGGCGAGTACTGGATCGACCGCCGCACGGCGACCCTGTACGCCTATGCCCCCGAAGGGAATTACCATATCCCGTCCGCCGGCGGGATGATCGCCTTGGAGGAGGCGAACTGCGTCACCTTCCGCGGTCTTACGTTCCGTAACGCCGCCGGCAGCTTCATAAACGGCCGTCTTTGCCACTCAGTCACCGTCGACCTTTGCCGTTTCAGCTGCACCACCGCTCAGGAGGGCGTGCGCTTTGAGGACTGCGACCTTGACCGGGAGCTTGATCTCAACGTGACGAACAACGAATTCTCCCTGGCCTACGGCCAGTCATTCGCCGTGTTCGGCGGCTGCTCCGGCCCTTCCCGCTACACGAAGCGCGCGAACGTGCTGTTTGACAACAACCTCATCACGTCGTCCAACCTGATCTTCGACTTTTTGAACTCCGTTCATCTCGAGTACTGCTCAGGCCTCACGGTGACTCACAACGACTTCGTCCACACGTCCCGCGGCGGCGTGTCCTTCGACCACTCCTACGACGTGCTGATCGAGTACAACAACTTCGACAGCGTCATGGAAAACTCCGAGGACGGCGGCGCGGTGTATAACTGGGGATCCGTCGACGGCTGGTCCATCCGGGTCGGCCACAACTATTTCGGTCCCATGCACCGTGACGGGACGGGATGCTACGGCTACTACATCGACGACTGCTCGGGCGGCGCTGACGTGTACGAGAATCTGTTCTACGATGCCGCGAATCCGGTGATGATCCACATGGGCCGCGACAACAACGTCCACGACAATATAATAATCGACACGTGGAAATACGCCGGCGTAGGTCTCAGCCACGGCGAAAGGGGTATGATAGACGAGATGGGCTACGAGGAGGCGGTGAAGCAGTGGCCCTACAGCCGCACGAGAAGCTGGTGGGCGAGTATCTTCGATCTCATAGAAACCTATCCCGAATACCGCGCAGGCGTTGAGAAGTGGTGCCCCGGCATCCTTAAGTGCACCATGGACGGGGACAGGGTGGAGGATCCGGAATTCTACCTGAATCCCGTGAACTATATCTCGGGCAACGTCTGTTTCAATCCTGAGGGGAAGGAACAGGAACACAGCGGCTTCCCGTTCTATGTCAAGTACATAGTCTACGGCGAATCCGTCGGAGTACAGCTCAGCGAGAACCCCTGCTTCGTCAATCCGACCGTCGGCGACTACCGGATCCGGGATGGCGTGGAGGGATTCCCGGACGTGCAGTTCGAGAAGATAGGAAGATACTGAGCGAAAAAGCCCGCGTTGGCGGGCTTTTTCTCAATGGAAAATTGAAAATTGAAAATGGAAAGTGGAAAGTGGAAAGTGGAAAGTGGAATATGGAATATGGAATATGGAATATTGAAACCGGCGGCGTATAAGCCTTCCCCCTGGAGGGAAGCGAAGCGGCGACGCGGTAGTGAATGACATGCCGGGGGCAT
>CACXCL010000157.1 GCA_902766115.1 uncultured Ruminococcus sp. | reverse complement strand
CTCCGTAAAATGTATTCCCGCCTTAATCATATCAAACGCCGCCCGCTTTGTCAATGAAAAACCGCCGCCCCTCTCTGTTTTCCATTTTCCATTGTCCATTAAAAAAACGCAAACGGCGCACCGTTTGCGTTTTTCACCGATTCTCTTCTCTCTTCTCTCTTCTCTCTTCTCTCTTCTCTCTTCTCTGAGAAAAACCCGCCTTCCGGCGGATTTTTCTCTCAGTCCATCCACCCCAGACGGAAGAGCAGTTCCGCGGTCAGCATACCGCCTCCGGCGGCGCCGCGCAGAGTGTTGTGGGACAGACCCACGAATTTCCAGTCGAAGAGCGAGTCCTCGCGGAGGCGTCCGGCGGAAACGCCCATCCCTCCGTAAAGGTCCCGGTCCAGTCTCGTCTGCGGACGGTCCGGCTCGTCAAAGTAAGTGATGAAGCGCTCCGGAGCGGACGGAAGTCCAAGCTCCTGGGGGAGGCCCTTCATCTCGCGCCAGTCGGCGATTATCTCCTCTTTCGACGGCTTGTTCTCGAAGTTCACGAAAACCGCCGCCGTGTGACCGTCGGACACCGGGACCCTGATGCACTGGGTCGTTATCAGCGGCTTCTCCGCAGGAACGACGACGCCGTTTTCCACCCTGCCCCAGATGCGGAGCGGCTCGCGCTCGCTCTTCTCTTCCTCACCGCCGATGTAGGGGATCACGTTGTCCACCATCTCCGGCCAGGACTCGAAATTCTTTCCGGCGCCGGAGATCGCCTGATAAGTTGTGGCGACCACCTCTTTGATACCGTATTTCAAAAGGGGAGTCAACATGGGAACGTAGCTCTGGATGGAGCAGTTGGGCTTCACGGCGATGAAACCGCGCCTCGTGCCGAGGCGGGCGCGCTGGGTCTTTATGACCTCCAGATGGTCAGGATTGATCTCCGGCACCACCATGGGGACGTCCGGAGTCCATCTGTTGGCGGAGTTGTTCGACACCACGGGCAACTCCGCCCGGGCGTACTTCTCCTCCAGGACGAGGATCTCGTCCTTTTTCATATCCACGGCGCAGAATATCATATCCGCGCGCTTCTTTATCTCGTCAACGTCCGCGGCGTCGATGACGGTGAGATCCGCGGCGCCTGCCGGGATCCGCCCCTTCATCTTCCATCTTCCCGCCACCGCCTCGGAGTATTTCACGCCGGCGGAACGGGCGCTTGCCGCCACCGCGGTAAGCTCGAAATAGGGATGACCCTCAAGGAGGGTGACGAACCGCTGTCCCACCATTCCCGTGGCTCCCACCACGCACGCTCTCATTTTGTCTCTCATGATCTCATGTCCTTTCACAAAGGATTGCTTTAATATACCCGTTAATTGTATCACCGCCGTTTCCCCCTGTCAAGGGGAAAGAGCTGATTTTGCTTGACAGGAATCGGCGCGCCGTGTTATCATATTAAAAACTCGATCCGGAGGTTTTATTCATGAAAATCGGAATAATCGCGGCTCTGGCGGCGGAAGCGGAAAATATAACAGCAAAAATGGAGGAGCCCCGGCGGGTCTCCGTCCCCTCCCTCACGTTCACGGAGGGCAAAATCGGCGGCGCCGACGTGATATGCACCGTATGCGGGGTCGGCAAGGTCTACGCCGCCGCCGCCGCTGAGGCAATGATACTGAAATTCGCGCCGGATCTCGTGATCAACACCGGCGTGGGTGGAACGCTCACCGACAAACTCACCATCGGCGACGTGGCTGTCGCCTCGTCCGTGTGTCAGCACGATTTCGACTGCACCGCCATCGGCGAGGAGCCGGGCGCGGTGAACGTCCCCGGAGCCGAGGGCGCGCACATTCCCGCGGATAAAAAAACCGCCCGGGAGATCGTCGCCATCGCGGAAAGGCTCGGCGTCCGTACCTGCGTGGGGCCCATCGCCTCCGGCGACCAGTTCATCGCGGACCGGGAGAGAAAGAAAAAGATCGTCGATACCTTCTCCGCCGTGGCATGCGAGATGGAAGGCGGCGCCGTGGGGCAGGTCTGCGCTGCGAACGGAGTGCCGTTCTGCGTGATCCGCGCCATCTCCGACAGCGCCGACGGAGGCGCGCCGGAGGACTTTCCGGCTTTTGTGAAAAAAAGTGCCGAAGTATCGGCGAGGATAGTGACGGAGCTTGCACGGGCTCTCGGATAACTCAAAAAAGACTGATTAAGGTTCCTTTACGGAACAGAGAGATTGATCCCTTGCCGGATCAACACTTTTTGCTGAAAGCACCGTATAGGAAAGTAGATGAATCTCTATGGACATTTGGATAGGGGTGAGATCAACGACTCGTTATTGCTATAAATCTTTAGAATACGAATTACCTAAAAAATGGCGTTTCGAAGAAGATGAAGGGGCCCTTTCCTTGTTCAATCCAAATGGGAACGGCGCCATGACGGTGTCTTTATACAGGACATTGCCTCAAAATAGTTCTTTGGAAGGACAAATAGTTACAATTGCAAGAAAGTTCGTTGATAATTTCGGGATAATACTTGATCACCCATTTATCATGAAGAACAAGGACGATTCGCTTGCTTTGGAGGGTGAGGGAAAAACCAATGACAACTGGTTCATCAAAATATGGGTAATTGGCAGGCATCCGAAAATCGCTTTTGTGACATATCAAAGCAATACAAAAACCAATGAAATAAAAAAATGCAATTTGATCGTCAATAGTATGAGATTTCTCGATAAATAAAGATATGATCCCAAATGACCGTTACTATAACGTAGTAATCGGTCATTATCCTTTTTTCGTAAAACGTCTTTACGCAAAGATCCGCAGGATTTTTACCTTGAAGATAAAATCCTGCGGATCTTTCATTTTAGTGCGCTTTCCCGGCCTGCGCCGCTATAGACGGCCCTCAATCCTTGCCGTATGCGTCGATCTCAATGCCGTTCAGCAGTCTTACGAGATCCGCGGCAACCTTCTCGGGGTTGTCGGAGTTGATGTAGAAAACTCCCTCTCCGTTGACAGTCATAAGCGCCTCACGGGTGGACGCCCGGTAGAAGCCGTAGTCGAATTTTCTCCCGTCGCTGAGCGAGAAGATCACATGGACGATGGCGTTTTTTTCGTCGGACGTGAGTTCCTTTTTCTCCTCATCCGTCAGAGATGACGTACCCTTGATCTTCGCGGCGATAACGGACTTATAGAACTGTCTGAAATTGTAGATATCGCCGTTCGGGAACGACACGCCGGCGTCCGACTCCACGTCAAGCGTCGCTCTCCCCTCCCCGTCGACGCCGTGATTCAGCGCGAAAGTCACGTCGTTCTCTTCCGTCACGACGCGGAGAGAATCCACCGTGGTGATGTTGACGGAAAGCGGATAGCTTGCCGCCCAGCTGAAGAGATCGCTGTCGAGCCAGGCGAGATCCGAGGCGTTGAATCTGGCGATGAGGCTGTAGTTATACAGATACGAGATACCGTAGCGGTATCCGTCCTCCATTTCGTCCGAGAAGAACAGATTGAAGTCATACCCCATCATGGAGAAATGCACGTGATACGGCGCGTCCTTCAATCCGTACTGCTCATACTGTTCGTCGGTGGGATTTATCGCCGCCGTTTCGAGTCCCGTCATGGAGACGAGGCTTCCGATGACGTTGAGGTAATACGAATCGTTGGCCTTGTATCCCGCGGGATAGATCAGCTTCGCCTCCATCACGGCGTCGGGGTTCATCTTCTCATCGTCGTCGCACTTCGCGACGGAAACGAATAACTCATCCTTGCCGTGCAGGATCGTGAATTCGTCGACCTGGTAGTAGTTCTCGTTCGTCAGTCCCAGCACGAGAAGCGGAGTTACGTAATACTCCGCGGGCATGAGAACGGACGTCTCAAGGGTGTTGCTCAGCACGTAGACCGCCCGCCGTCCTTCGAATGAGCAGTAGTACCCGTCTCCGGACACCATGCGGTCGCCAACGTTCACACGGTATTCGCGCCCTGACGTGTCGGTAAGCACCCACCATGCGGAGGGCTCCGCAAGGCCGTAGTTTTCGAGTTCCTCGTCGGTCGCCTCGTCCACCACTCGCTGAGACGTGACGGTATAGCCCGCCGTCACCACCAGCGACGCCGTCTTCTGGTCGTCGAGATACGCGCCCTCGAAGCCGTCCAGGGAGAACGTGCCGTCGCCCTTGGCAGTGACGGAATAATCTCCGTGTTCGTTGTGGACGGAAATACTCTTTATCATCGTGCGGTCGCGGCGCGGGAAGATCAGTATCCTGACGCCCGCGTCAAGCTCTTCCCCGGGATCGTTTTCCCCGAGCTTGTCCGGGCTGAGAAGCTCCGGCGGCTTTGTCTCCGCCGGCTTCGGTTTCGTGACCTGAACGATCACGTATGCGGCAATCAGCAGAAGCAGAACGGCGCCGAGAGAGATCAGCGTGATGATCGTTTTCTTTGTCATGACCTGCGCCTCCTGACAAGGATCACCACGCCCGCCGCCGCGGCGATAACGGGAAGGATCAGCGCCATTTCCGCAGTCATGGCGTTCGACTGCTTTGTGGTCATGGTGAGGGTATAGTCGTCGAAGGGCTTCATGTCGATGTCTGCCAGGATCCCGTCCCTGCCCACGAATTTCATGGTCGCGTAGATTATGTCACGGTTCCCGTAGGCGTTGCTGACGAGAAAGTTGTTCGAGGCGAAGGTGGGCGATCCCACCGCCATAACGTATGAATAGTATTTGTCGTTGTCGATGATCCGCGTCTCAAGGGACATGGTGAGAACGTTATACGCGCCTCTCTCCCGCGTCCCGCCGTTCTCCACCAGCTCGGCGCCGTCGAAGGACTTCAGCATGGCGGACACCTTTCGTGAGCCGGACAGGTCTCCGCCCTCCTCCCAGAGGATGTCGATGGGCGACGCTTTGCTGACGACAGCCTTCGGCTGAGTGTCGAGAGAGTTGAGGTCGGAATAGAACGAACCGCCGAGCGTATCGTCGCTCTGATATTCCGTGAAGACCGTGAAGCCGTCGGTGGAAAGAGAGTGCGAGAGGTCGCGGACCGTCACATCCGGACGGTAGGATATACCCCACTCTCTCAGAAATTCGTTGAGATTTTTGAGGTTGCCGCTGTGCTCCGGGTCCTCGAAGACCAGCAGTCCGCCGAACCCGTCGAGAAATTTGTCGATCTTGTCTATCTCGTTGGCGGAACCCTTCTCCGCCTCGATGCCTATGAAATCGTAGACGGGATCGAAGATCACGAGAACACGGCAGTCTTCGTCGATCTCCTCGGTACTGAGGTCGATCTCCCGCACATCGAAGCCGCAGTCGTAGAAAAGCTGAGCCAGAGTCTGCGCTCCGGTGACGTTTTCGCCGTGACTGCCGGTAAAGCAGACCACCGGGGTCTCGCTCTGGGTCACCTGCATGATGGCGGAGACAAATCTGTATTCGCCCTGGTAGCCCCAGCGGACGTAATCCTCGTTATACACGAAGAACGACTGGGGAGTCAGAACCTTCGACTCCGTGCCGCTTCTGACGACCACGGAACGTGAGGTGATGTCGGTCGCCGAGGTGCTGTAGAATTCCTTGAAGAACGCGGGATTCTTCACCACGTTCACGCACTTGACCGCGACTCCGTCCACCGCCTCCTCAAGCTGCTTCGCGGTAGTGTAGACGTAGCGCATATCGTCGTCCGCCATGAGCAGATCGGGCTCCTCGGCAAAGATGATCTCGATCTCTGCCCCCACGTCCGCCACAAACTCCTTTGAGCGGTCGGACAGGGTAAACACCGCCTCCTCTGTCATGTCCGCGTACCAGCCGTACCTTGACGCCAGAGCGGAGAACACACCGTTGAAGAGAACGACTACAGCGATGAACAGCACCGTGAACACCACGGCGGAGGATCCGTATTTCAGTTTCTTTTTCAGAAAAACGTTTTTTCTTCTCATTTACCGGTACTCCTTTCGGAACTCATCCGCGCCGCGCCGTCTCACGCCCATCTGCGCTTCTCAACGAAGCGCACTGCGAGGAACAGGAACACCGCCGCCACGGAAAGATAGTAAAGAAGCGCGGCGAAATCGAATATCCCGTACGTGAAGTTCGTAAACCTGCTGTAAACCGACAGCCACGACAGCGCCCTGCGAACGGGGTAGGAATTGATCCTTCCGTTGAAGAAGGAGATCATGACGAAAACAAGCAGGGTCGCCATGGTTCCCACCGCCGCGGCTACCTGGCTCTCCGTGAGAGTGGAGATAAATATCCCCACGGCGATGAAGCACATCCCCACGAGCAGCATCGCCACAAGGCATCCGAACGCCCTGGGAACGTTGGTGTTCCCGTATTTGGACAGCGGGATGTAGTAGAGGCAGGTGAGAAGCGTGCATCCGGCGAAAACGGTAAGCGCAGACAGGAATTTCGCCATGACGACGCCGGTCACGGACACCGGAGAGGTCATGATGAGCTGATCGGTCCTGAGTCTCTTCTCTTCGGAAAAACTCCTCATGGTGAGAAGGGGCAAAAGCACGAGATAGCCGAGTATCATCATCCGGCAGAACGTGGAAACGTCCGACGTTCTCGCCTGGACGGTGAACACCCCGAAAACGGCGCCCGATACCGCCAGGAACACAGCCGCGAAGACGTACCCCAGAGGCGTGGTGAAGTAAGAACGGAGTTCTTTTTTATATATTGCGAGCATTTATTCTCCCTTTCTCCGGCAATTCCGGATGCAAGATTTTATGCAACTGTATAAGTCAGCGGCCGCGTCGCTTTGCGGGGGCGCGTCTCTTCTCGTCCTCGTCCATGATCTTGACGAAGACGTCCTCGAGATCCATTCCCACGGGCTCGAGCCCCAACAGCGGCCAGTTGTTCTTCGCCAGCATGTAGAACAGCGGCTTTCTCAGATCCACGCCCTTTGAGGACTCCAGAATGTATGTGAACGCCTCTCCGTCCTTTTCTCCCGTGGCGTCCGCCCGGACCACTCCGTCCACGGAACGCAGAGCGTTCTCCACCTCGCGGCGGGGACCGCAGATCTGCGCCCTGAAGCGCCTGTTTTCCTCCACTACGCGGGCGAGGTTGCGCGTCTCCTCGTCGGCGATGAGCTTGCCCTCGTTTATGATGAGGATCCGGTCGCATACCGACTGGACCTCGGAGAGGATGTGCGTGGACAGGATCACGGTGTGCCCCTTCCCGAGATTGCGGATCAGGTTGCGGATCTCGATGATCTGCTTCGGGTCCAGTCCCACCGTGGGCTCGTCGAAGATGATGACCGGCGGGTTCCCCACCAGAGCCTGGGCGATGCCGACCCTCTGGCGGTATCCTTTTGAGAGGTTGCCGATGACCCGATCTTTTACGTCGTATATTTTAGTCACCTGCATAACTTCCTTCAGGTGCTCCTTGCGGTTGAGCGAACAGTTCTTCAGCTCGTAAACGAATCCGAGATACTCCTTCACCTTCATCTCATTGTAGAGCGGGGGCTGTTCGGGAAGGAATCCGATTTTTTTCTTCGCCTCGTCGGGATGCTCCAGCACGTCAATGCCGCAGACCTTCGCCGTGCCCGATGTGGAGGAGAGATATCCCGTTATGATGTTCATCATGGTGGTCTTTCCCGCTCCGTTGGGACCGAGAAAACCGACGATCTCCCCCTCGTTCACGGTGAATGACACGTCGTCCAGCGCGACGACGCTCCCGTAATTCTTGATTATGCTCTCGACTTCGATCATTTGTCCGTGTCCTTTCCTGTAATTACGATCCCCGCGCCCATGGCGCCGCGCCGCCCCTCCGTTCTGCGGTGGGAGTGGTATGTCTCCGGCGCGCATGCCGTGCAGTCCGGGGAGACGTCGACGTTCTCGCGCGGGACTCCCGCGTCGGCGAGAATCTCGAGATTCATCCCGGTGAGGTCGGCACGGAGCGATCCTCCGTTCTCCCTAATATGGCGCGATGCGAATCCCGCGCCGCGGGCGGCGGTCACGGCGTCCCGGAAATCCTCGCGGACGGTGAAACAGCACTCCCCGATGTGGGGGCCGATCGCCGCGCGAAGGGTGGTTACCGAAACGCCTTCAGCCGCAAGGCGGCGTACCGCCTCGCCGGCGATACCGCTGACAGTCCCGCGCCAGCCGGCGTGGACGGCGGCGACCACGGGAGTTTTGTCATCCCTCTCGCCCAAAAGCAATATTGGAACGCAGTCCGCGATCCTCACCGTGAGGAGCACGCCCGGTCTGTCGGTGTAAAACCCGTCGCCGGGCTCCCCGGCGGGCGGGCGTATCAGATATCCGTCGCCCCGGTCCGCCTCCGTTACGTATCTCACTTTGGCGGAATGGATCTGCGAGGCGCACACCGCGCTGTCCGCGCCGAATGAGCCGCCGGATAACGCTCGGGCGAATATCTCCGCGTTTCTCAGCACGGTCCCGTCCGGGTCCTCCCGCCCGAAGGCGAGATTCATCTCACGGGTGAAGGGGTGTTCGCTCACCCCGCCGAGCCGGGTGGAGAAGCCGTGCATTACTCCTTCCCGCAGGAGCAGGTCGGATCTTTTCAGTATCCCGTCGGAATAAAACATATTCTGCCTCCGGGGTTTGTTTTTATCAGCCGAGCGTTATGATACTCTCGTCCCACTCCGCGGGCTTTTCGAATCCCAGGAGATTGACCGCAGTGCCCGCCACGGAGGAAAGGCCGAACTGACCCTCGTCCGCCTTGACGGTGTACTTCACCTTGCCGGATCTGTCGTAGATCACGCAGGGGACCCGGTTCAGGGTGTGGGAGGTCTTCGCCTTGAACGTGCCGTCGGCGTTCTTCTTCGGCTCGCCGGTCTTTTTGTCGATCTCCGCCATCTCGTCGGCGTTGCCGTGATCGGCGGTGATGATCGCCACGCCCTGCAGCTCGTCGATGACCTTGAGTATACGCCCCAGCTGGAGGTCGAGAGCCTCCATGGCGCAGACAGTCGCCTCCAGGGAGCCGGTGTGACCCACCATGTCCCCGTTGGGGAAGTTGACTCTGAGGCAGTCGTATTTGCCGCTTCTCAGCGCCTCGATGAGCCTGTCGGTGATCTCGGCGCACTTCATCCAGGGTCTCTGTTCGAAGGGGACCACGTCGGAGGGGATCTCCACGTAGGTCTCCAGCTCCTCGGAGAACTTGCCGCTTCTGTTGCCGTTCCAGAAGTACGTCACGTGGCCGTATTTCTGGGTCTCGGAGATCGCAAACTGGGAGATACCCGTGCCGGACAGGTATTCACCCATGGTATTGGTTATCTCGGGGGGCGAGACAAGGTACTTCGACGGGATGTGGAGGTCGCCGTCGTATTCGAGCATCCCGGCGAAACGCACGCGGGGTACTCTCACCCGGTCGAATTTGTCGAAATCGGGTCCCGCCTCGAAAGTTTTCGAGATCTCGATGGATCTGTCGCCTCTGAAGTTGTAGAAGATCACGCTGTCGCCGTCCTCGATGGTCCCGACGGGCTTGCCGTCCTTCGCGATGACGAAGGCGGGCAGATCCTGGTCGATGACTCCGAACTCCGCGCGGTAGGCGGTGATTGCTTCCTCCGCGGTGGCGAACTGTCTGCCCTCGCCGAGGACGTGGGTCTTCCAGCCCTCCTCCACCATGTGCCAGTTTGCCTCGTAGCGGTCCATGGTGATGACCATCCTGCCGCCGCCGGAGGCGATCTTCACGTCGCATCCGCCGTCGCTGAGGGAGGCGATGAACTCCTCGAAGGGGCGCACGTAGTCAAGCGCCGAGGTCTCGCCCACGTCGCGGCCGTCAAGGAGGATATGGATCCTGATACGGCGGACGCCGTCCGCCTTTGCGCGGATAAGCATCGCCTTCAGGTGATCGATGTGACTGTGTACGTTTCCGTCGGAGAAGAGGCCGATGAAGTGGAGAGTCCCGTCCGGCTTCACGCCGTCCAGCAGCCACTTCCAGGTGTCGGAGGTGAACATCTTCCCGCTCTCGATGGACTGTGTGACCAGCTTCGCGCCCTGGGCGAACACCTGTCCGCTGCCGAGGGCGTTGTGACCCACCTCGGAGTTGCCCATGTCGTCGTCGGAGGGGAGTCCCACCGCCGTGCCGTGGGCTTTGAGCCGCACCATGGGGCACTCCTTCATTATTCTGTCAAGGTTCGGCGTCCTGGCGAGGTACACCGCGTTGGCGTCGCTCTCCTTTGCCAGCCCCACGCCGTCCATGACTACCGTCAGCACGGGACGGCATTCGCCCGCGCCGCTTTTTTTCAGTACGTGTTCCATTTTATATACACTTCCTTCGGATAAAATATTAACTTGTTTTACCGGATCTCTCCGTTACCATCCTGTCGAAGAGATTGACGATCCGGAGCCCTTCCCCCTCGGCGTAGCGCACGGTATAGGCGGTGCCGCCGAGACGCGCGCCGTTGTAGTACGCCACGCAGGCGGACGACATATCTGCCATCATGCGGTTTCGCTCGTGCATACAGCCCTCGGAGTACATGTCGCGGGCGTATATCACGTCGTCGGCAAAGCCTTTGATGCGCTGGTAGAGGGACAGATCCACCGTCCGGCGCCACCGGGACGTCTGGTCCCGGCAGGGGAGCACGAGGATGAAGCGGACGTCGGGGTGCCTTTTCGCCGCAACCGCCACCCGGCACGCCGCAATGGTGTCGAATCCCACAGCGCCGCCGCAGACGAAATTGCGGTATCCCTCTCCGTAGAGGGATTCGATGGTCCCGTCCACCTCGGCAAGAAGCGGGGTCATCACCTCATCCGGGATCGAGCGGTGGCCCGTAAAAAAGCAGGTGACATCCCGTTCCGTCTTCTCCATCATGCCCCTCCCGATCCTTATCAAAACATTCACAGATTATTTTACCATAAAAGGCGAGAAAATCCAACCCCTTTTTGCCCCGCGGTGGCGTTTTGCGGGAGGATTTTTTGAGCGGCCAACGAAAAAGAGGCCGGACGCGCCGACCTCTTCGTTATTCCGTTGTTTTTTCGGTTTATCCCTCGAACGGGAGCCGGATCCTGTAAGTGTGTCCTCCGTCGTCCCAGTCTCCGCTGTCAAAGTGGACGTTCGCCATAACTGAGGCGCTGAGGAAGAAGCCGTCCTCATCCCGCTGGAGCGAAACCTTGTCGCCCGACAGCTCCCAGTCGATCAGTCTGTCCCCGTGGAGTTCCTTCGTCCTGGCGTCAAGGTATGACATGACGGAATCTCTGGTCACGCCCAGAAGAAGTGATTCGTCGAAATCCCTGAGCGAATAGCAGTTCGGCATTCCAAAACCGAGCAACGTCCCGTCGCCGAGGTAAGTCACATGAAAACGGATACCGTTGACAAACTTTTCTTCACCAAGCAACTGGTAAAAACGTACGTACCTTTCTCCGCCGTCCCCTTTCGAAACGGACCGACAACTAAGTCTGTCGAACAAGTCTCCGAATTGATCCCTTCCAAGGGCCTCGGCAGCAGCGATGGCGTCTTCATCGGTGAACGGGTGAGATGGGTCCTCTTTATGCTCCATTGATACGCTGTTGTCAAAGCTTT
>CACXCL010000156.1 GCA_902766115.1 uncultured Ruminococcus sp. | reverse complement strand
CTCCGACTTCTCTTTCAGTGCAGGCTTTCTCTTCTAGAAGAGAAAGAGTGCATCGGGGTTTTGCGGATGATGAGATTAACGGTTTTGAGATACAATATTAGCATATTTTACTAACAAATCACCGTCCTTAAAATCCTCGGAGACTTCCTGTTTGCCACTGCCAACCGACTGCGGTCGGCTCGCTCCCCCCATCATGCGAAACCTCCAAAGTACCTGCCTCTGACGCTTGTTTTACGTAATTTTTTAGTAAAAAATCAATTGCCGCCTGCGCCAGCGTGAATTGGCTTCGCCATGAATTGCGCCATCCGGCGCATGAATTGACCCCCGCCGGGGCGGGGTCATGATTTGCCGCTGCGCGGCATGAAAAAATCCCTGCCGCGGCAGGGATTTTTTCTCACTTGTCTCTCGGTTTGAGCAGCCCGAGACTGTAGTTCGCCCGGACTATGACGGAGCCCGCGACGTATGCCGCGGTGATACACAAAATCACGACTGCGTCGAACAGTATCAGCGCGTTCCCGGCGGAAATGAAGGAGCCGGACAGCGCCATCCCGATCACCGTCAGCGCCAGCAGCGCCATGCCGGAGGCGAAAGCCACCTTGATCATCTTCTTCGTGGGATCCTTCCACAGCTTGTAGCCTATGTAGCCTATGGCGAGATGGAAGACGACGAACAGCAGATTCACGGCGAAGGCGATGCTGCGGAAGCGCTCGTCAAGGTCGATCATGTAGCCCGTGGAGGTGAACAGCTCCACCCCGCAGAGCAGGGACCGCAGTATCAGCACGAATCCGGACGCCAGCATCAGCCGCCTGCCGATGCGGAACGCCCTGTTCTTTTTCACGTCCTTCACGTCCTTGCGGGCGTAGTTTTCCACCGCGAACCGTATCAGGATGAAAACCGGTATCGCCACGTACAGGAACAGCCGCAGGACGATGAAGTTGTTCACGTCGCCCATGAGGTTTCGCATGACCTCGGAGTTCTGCGGGCGGAACATCTCCCTCACGAACGGGGAGTCGAGAATGGTCTGCCCGGCGGAGGCGTCAAAGGCGAGCATCCCTTCGCCCATGGTCTGCCCGCCGATAAACGCGGCGGGGAGCAGCATACCGAGGAACGCCGCGATGAAGGACAGCGCGCCCATGGTGAAGGCTCTGTATTTGTTGAACGGGATGCACATGGAGAACACCACCACGAACCCAGCGATAGTCAGCAGGATCGTCATCATGGGCCTCACGTTGACGTCATTCACCACGGGGACGTAGCCCATTGCCTTGGGGATGGTGTTGAGGAATATGGGCAGCAGGATAGCGACTGCTGCCAGGACTCCGGAGGCAACGGACTGGGACAGGATCGTCTTCATGAACGAGCCCTTGACGGGAGTCCGCCTGGGCTCCAGGGAGAACAGGAAGCCGCCGGTGCCGATGACCGTGGCCTCGAGCATGTACGTGTTCTCCACGGAGAACCACATCTGCCCCTTGGCGAAGGCGATGAGCGCGAAGGCGAACAGGAACACCGCAAAGGATTTCATCAGGTACAGCACGGCGGTCTTCTGTATGTTGCCGATAACGCGCCGTCCCTCGCCCACCACCTCCTTCAGGTGGGAGAAGTCGTTGTCCAGCAGAACCACGTCGGAGCAGGACTTCGCCGCCTCCGTGGCCTTGGCGAAGGTGATGGAGGAATCGGATCTTCTCAGCGCCAGGATGTCGTTGACGCCGTCGCCGGTCATGGCGACCTTGTGTCCCCTGTCCTGGAGGGCGGCGACCAGCGCCTCCTTCTGCTCCGGGGACACCCGGGCGAAGACGGTGTATTCCTCCGCCAGAGCGGGGATCTCGTCGAGGGGCACACCCGCCAGGGATATGTATTTGTCCGCGTTTTCTATCCCGCAGTTTTCGGCTATCTTGCTGACCGTCAGCGGGTTGTCGCCGGAGATCACCTTCACGGTGACTCCGTTTTCCCGGAAGAATCTCAGCGTATCGGGGGCGGTGTCTCTGATGTGGTCCTCAATGACGATGAACGCGGCGAGGTCGCCGTCCAGCGTCACGGCGATGACGCGCTTGCCCTCCGCGGCGCACTCAGAGGAGAAGGAGAGCCTCTCGTCTCCCGCCGGGAGCAGGTATTCGGGCGCGCCCATCAGCAGCTTCCTGCCGTCGCCGAACACAAGGCCGGAATACTTGTTTGCGCTGGAGAAGGGGATCCGCTCCTTAATATCCGCGTCCTCGTCCATGCCGAACCGCTGATATATCGCCTCCGCGGTGGCGTTTCTCTCGCCTGCGGCGGCCATCAGCGCCCGGGCGTGACGCTCCACCTCCTCCATGGGGACGAAGTTCTTCACTTCCGCCACGGTCATGGAGCCGTCGGTGAGAGTGCCGGTCTTGTCGAGGCATATAACGTCCACTCTGGACAGGTTTTCAAGGGAATAGAGCTCCTGGACCAGAGTCTGCTTCTTCGAAAGCTGGGCGATGGAGACCATCAGCGCCACGGAGGTGGTCAGCACCAGCCCGGAGGGGATCATGCCGACGCCGAAGGAGCCGCCGGTCAGGGCGATGAGAGCCCAGGAAACGGGATCCCGCAGGGACAGGGTCATCCCGTCCCACACGGAGGCGTCCCAGCCGTGGTGGGCGATCTTGACGCAGAGGGTGGCGACGATGACGGCAAGCACCGCGCCGAGAGCCACGGTCAGTATCTTGATGATCTTCATGATGGAGATCATGAGCTCCGATTTGTGACCGGAGGTGCTCTTGACCTTTTTCGTCAGCTTTGAGGCGTAGGTGTCGTCGCCGATCTCGACGGCGCGGCACCGTGCGTCGCCCACGATGATGGACGAGCCGGAGAGGATCGTGTCCCCCGGGCGTTTTTTCACGAGGTCGGACTCGCCGGTGAGCATGGATTCGTCAACGTCCACCTCGCCGGTGAGCACCAGCAGGTCCGCCGTGGCCTGATCCCCGGCGGAAAGGGCGACGATATCGTCGAGGACTATGCCTCCGGCGTCGGTCATGACGATCTGCCCGCCGCGGACGACCCGGCTTTTGGTCTCTGTGACGATACGGAGCTTTTTGATGACGTTCAGGCTCTTGATCTCCTGGACGGAGCCCATCACCACGTTGAGGACGGCGGGGATAAGGAACACGAACTTCGAGAAACCGAAGTACGATTCAATGACGTCCTGCCGCCCTATTATTTTAAGATAGATGATAAAGGCGATGAACACCGCGGCGATGGAGAGCAGCACGATGTTGAAAAAGGTGAAAGTGTTGCTGAAAATGATTTCCGGGACGGATTTTTCGTTGGGGTCAACGGAGACGTTCACGAGGCCTTTTTTGATCCGTTCTTCGACCGCCTCCCGGGAAAGTCCGGTCTCCGGCGCGGCGTCGATCCGCTCCACCGGGGCTTTGCGCTGATTTTTTTTACTCATAAGACGTCCTTCAATGATGTAATTTGGAATTATTGTACCACTTCGTAGCGAAAAATGCAAATATTCGGAAGGAATTTCGTCGCGAATGCCCGCAGGACCGCGCCGCGGCCCCTCTTTTGCTCTCTGAATCGGATACCTCCAAAAGGGCGCCCCCTCATCAGCCGCCTCGCGGCGACATATGACCTCCGCGAAAGCGGGGGTCAATTTCATGCGCCGGATGGCGCAATTCATGGCGAAGCCAATTCACGCCGCCGCAGACGACAATTCATTTTTTACTAAAAAATTACGTAAAACAAGCGTCAGAGGCAGGCACGTTGAAGTTTCGCATGATGGGGGAGGAGCGAGCCGACCGCCGCCGGGCTCCCCACGGAGGGAGAAGGCTTCAAAGCCTGCCACTTTCCCTAACAAGGACAAAAAGCGTTCCGAATACTTCCCGCCATGCACTCGCGAACGATAGCCAGCCAACGAGCGATTAATGATCGCTGGCGAAGCGCGGGATGGGAGAGCTTGATCCTCCCGGGACTAACCGCGACTTGGGGGGATCGGGAAGGGGGGAGAAAACTGTTCCCGAGGACGTTGTCGGAGCTCTGCTCCGGTTCGTCCGAGGGAACGAAGGGTTT
>CACXCL010000155.1 GCA_902766115.1 uncultured Ruminococcus sp. | reverse complement strand
GACGCATTTTTCAGACGTGGTTTTGAATTTGTCCGTCACCGCGATCCCGTCGACGGAGACGGAGCAGTTCTTCGTCTCTATATCGATCACGGAAACAGACGTCTTGTCGCCGAGATATACGTTTATCTCTTTTTCTCCGCTGCTCTTTTTTGAAGTCAGAGAGTTGAACAGATTTCTGAATCCTTTGAAAAAGCTGAAGCCGTTCTCCCAGAATTTCATGGCCGATTCGCCGGTGGATTCTTCGATCCTGACGGAGCTCTGATTTGTGGTTATGGTATCGTTGCTCGGATCGTAATTCTTTACCTCCACGTATGAGGTCGGCGCTCCGCCGGTAATGTTGATCTTCGCGTCGGTCACCTTGATCTCGATGCGCGTGACGTCGCTGGACTTGAAATCTCTTCTGCAGTACGTCATACCGTCGCGGTACTGGGTAAACAGCTCCTGCTCTCTGCCGTTGTTCTTTGCCATACTTGCGCCGGCGAGGCAGGTGACGACTCCGGCGATCACAAGGACCACCGCGATGATGAGTACGATTATCGATCCGGGTTTCATGATGCGCGCCTCCTCATCTTTTTCAGTTTGTATGCCGCGTCTTTTGTCCTCTTTTTCAGTGATTTGACGCGCCTTCTCAACAGACGCTGGAGTTTCGGTATAAAGTTGCCGACGCAGTTATATATGATCACTCCCAGAGCGAGGATGACCCCGCCGATTATGATCGTCAAGCCGAGTTCGAATATCCCGGCCTCCCGGAACGTGCGCATCTGGCTTATGGCGTAAACTATTCCGATAAAGAACAGAGCGACGCCAGCCACGGTGAGTCCCACGAGAACGGCCATGACGGCGATTTTAAGTATTTCCGCCAAGAACCGCGCGATCATAAGCAGGACGATCCTGAAATGGCCCGAGGCGATCGCACCTTTCGTGGGGTTGATCGGTTTTTCTTCTCTTACGTACTTCGTTTTTGTCTTGCCGACGAGTTCCTCGTAGTCGTCGCCCCGCGGCATTTCCTCCTTGTCAAAATCGACGGGAACGACGCTGTCGGGACTGACGTACTCGGGAAGGGGCTTTTTCTCCGGCGCGGGTTTTGACGCCCCGTCGGCGCCCTGCGCCGTTTGCAGCTCGCGATCCGGCGCGGCGGACGCATTCGTCGCAGCCTCTTCTTCTTTCAGCAGATTCACGACGTTTTCGGCAAGTTTGTCGACTTCAAGCAGAACGTCGTCGTCCGACTTTGCTGCAAGCTCCTCGTCAGTCACCGGGAGGGAAAGGATCTTAACATGCCTTACCGCGGCGTCTTCGGGGATACCCCGCGCGAGAAGCGCGGTTCCGAGAAGTTTCATATAGTCCTTTTTGTTCAACTCTGCCCGACCGCCTTTCATAAAAAATAGCGCGAATCGGAAACTGTGGACTGTTTCCGAAAAATGTGGTAAAATAAAAGTGCCTTATTATGTACAAAATACGCCTCTAATATTTTAGCAGAAAACGGAGCACATATCAAGTATGAGGAACAGAAAAAAGAAAAACGGATCGAACAGACTCGAAAATCTGTCGACGCTGATACTGACCGGGGACGATATAAAGCCGGACTTTGACGGCGTCTACGATGAAATCCGTCCTCTCCGGCTTGAGATCGGATGCGGGAAGGGCGATTTCATCACAGGTGTTTCCGTGAGTGAACCGGATTATAACTATATCGCGGTCGAGAGGATAAGCGACGTGGCTCTTTCCGCCGTGGAGAAGTATGCCTGTAGCAGAGGTCTCGGGACGCTTGACTATCACGGCGGATGGCGAGGGCCCGACGGGACTGTCTATAAGGGAGAAAAATGGGATATTCCCGTGAAAATGAGAGGCAACGTCCGCTTTTTCATCGGGGACGCAGCCGCCTTTCTCGGGATCGCGCCGAGAGGTTGCTTTGACAGGATTTACGCCAATTTCAGCGACCCGTGGCCCAAAAGCCGGCACGAATCCCGCAGGCTCACCCATCCGGGATTTCTTGAAAAATATTCCGGACTTCTCGCGCCCGGGGGTCAGCTTCGTATAAAGACCGACAACGATGGATTGTTTGAATATACGCTTGAGTCCCTGACCTCTTCCGGCTGGAAGATCCTTTTCAGTACGTTCGACCTTCACTCGCCCGAAACGGATCAAATCGTCCGGGAATCAAACGTGGTGACGGAATACGAAAAAAGGTTCACGGAGCAGGGCGTGAAGATAAAAGCGGTTTTTGCGGCGCCTCCCGTTGATTGAAGCGGTCAGAAACAGCGTTTTTTGCGATCCTTGCGGCATTCGCCGACGTTCTCGCAGAGGTAACAGATCTCGTTTTCCGTCACGCCTTCTCCGAAGAAGCGGACAATATTCCTCACGGTGACCGAGGCGATATTTGACAGGGCTTCGTCCGTCAGAAAGCCCTGGTGAGAGGTGACGATGACGTTGGGAAGCGTGAGCAGTCTCGCCATAACGTCGTCCTCCACGATCTCGCCGGACAGATCCTCAAAGAACAGATCGGACTCCTCCTCGTACACGTCGAGGCAGGCTCCTCCGATCTTTTTCTTTTTTATCCCTTCGATGAGCGCCTCGCTTTCGATGAGAGCGCCGCGGGAGGTGTTGACGATAACGACCCCGTCCTTCATCGTTCCGATGGATCTCTCGTTGATGAGATGTTTTGTGTCTTTAGTCAGAGGACAGTGCAGTGAGATGACGTCGCTTTCTCTGAAAAGACTGTCGAGAGTCACGTATTCGATCCCGGCGGAAGTATCGGGGAACGGATCGTAAGCGATAACGCGCATCCCGAATCCGCGGCAAATGTCGATAAAACGTTTGCCTATTTTTCCCGTGCCCACAACTCCCGCCGTCTTTCCGTGAAGGTTGAATCCGACAAGACCGTTCAGCGTAAAATTGAAGTCACGAGTTCGTATGAAGGATTTGTGGATCTTTCTCACCGACGTGAGCAACAAAGCCATTGCGTGCTCCGCAACAGCTTCCGGCGAATACGCAGGCACCCTTACGATGTGTATCTTGCCGAACGCGGCTTTCACGTCCACGTTGTTGTATCCCGCGCATCTGAGGGCGATGAGCTTCGTGCCACCCTCCGCGAGTCTTTCGATGACGGTCCCGTTCACGTCGTCGTTCACGAATACGATGACGCATTCGTACCCTTTTGCAAGTTCAACCGTGTCCTCATTGAGTTTTGCTTCTATAGTCTTCAACTTTACGGAGTTTTTCTCGCATTCTCCGACAAAAAACTCCTTGTCGTACTGACGGGTGTCAAACATTATCGCTTTTATCATTTTTTGCTCCTTTCCCGGTACTCCCGTTAGGTTTTCCTCAAGCCGTTCTTATTATTTGCCATTTTTCTCTGTCTTAAAAAAATGATAAATCCCGTTCCCGTGAGAATACTAAATACAGGCACGTGAGAAAGGTGGCCGGAGAAAAATGGATCATAAACTTGACGGATCGAAAAAAGAAGAGCTGTACCGGCTCATAGGCGAGTTGAAGATCCCGCTGAGCGAGCGATCACGCAAGCGCATCGAGAACTACAGATATGCCGATAATACGGAAATACGGATCGTGGGGACCGGCATCGAGCTGCGAACGAGCTTTGCCGACGGACAGCGGCAGTTCCTCGGGATCAGAACCGACGGAACAGACGCCGTGACCGGAAGATTTGACCCGGACGGTTACACGGGATAGTCCCGGTATTATTTTATCACATCCCGAAAAGGAAATAAAGCCGGTAAAACGAAAAAACGGCCTCTCACGAAGCCGTTTTTTTGTTTTATACTTAAAGTTTTGACACGATATCCTCGGTGTCGGACGCGATCATGAGTTCCTCGTTGGTGGGAATCAGATAAACCTGTACCTTGGAGTTGTCCGTGGAGAGCTTCACGATGTTCGGCTGATGATGAGCCGCGGCGTTTACCGCCTCGTCCATCTCGATCCCGAAGTAGGAGAGCTCGGAGCAGACGCGGTATCTCAGGTTCGGGTTGTTTTCACCCATGCCTGCGGTCCAGACGATGGCGTCAAGACCGTTCATGGCGGCGGTGTACGCGCCGATGTACTTCTGGATCTGATAGGCGATGACGTCCGTGGTGAGGATCGCTCTCGGGTCGCCCTTCTCGGCGGCGGCTTCGATGTCGCGGCTGTCTGAGGAGATTCCGGAGAGACCGAGGAACCCGCACTTCTTGTTCATGTATTCGTCCATTTCTGCGGGAGTGTATCCCTCTTTGTCCATGATGTACGTCACGACGGCGGGGTCGATGGAACCGCACCGTGTTCCCATGATGATACCGTCAAGGGGAGTGAATCCCATGGACGTGTCGAGGATCTTGCCGCCTTTGACAGCGGAGATGGACGAGCCGTTTCCGACGTGGCAGGTGATGATCTTCGTCTCTTCCGCGGGCTTGCCGAGGATCTTGATCATCTCCCGGGAAACGAATCTGTGAGACGTGCCGTGAGCGCCGTAGCGGCGGATGTGATACTTCTCGTACATGTCGTATGACACGCCGAAGGTGTATGCCTTCGGGGGCATTGTCTGATGGAACGCCGTGTCGAAAACCAGTACCTGAGGCTTTTCCGGCATAACCGCGAGACAGCCCTTGATACCCATGATATGCGCTCCGGTGTGGAGGGGAGCGAAAGATCTGCAAAGCTCCAGCTTTGCGAGGACTTCGTCGGTCAGAAGGACGGATTCGAAGAAGTAGGGACCGCCGTGGACCACACGGTGGCCGACCGCTTCGATCTCGCTCATGTCGGAGATGACCGCCGCTTCGGAATTCGTCAGTATTTCGATGACCTGCTTCATCGCCACGGAGTGATCGGGAAGGGAGACCTCTTTGACGGATTTCTTTCCGTCCTCTCCCTTTCTGTACTCGATCTTGCCGTCGATGCCTATCCGCTCGCAGATACCCTTTGCGAGGACGGACGAGGTGGATGTGTCAAAAAGCTGATACTTCAGTGAGGATGAACCTGCGTTTACTACGAGAACCTTCATAAAAAAACTCCGTTCTGCCGCGCGGCGCGCGGCTGTATTGTCGTTTGACATATGTGATGATATCGTATATAATTATAGCTGAAAAAGGCTTTTTTTACAAGTAGATTCTACCGTTTTGGAGGAATAAACAAATAGAAACTTCAAATTTCGCCATAATATGTGAGTTTGATCCACTACACCGCGGACACGCCCATATCCTGTCCCGGGCAAGAGATACGGGAGGCGGCGTTATCGCCGTCATGAGCGGCAATTTCACCCAGCGCGGAGAGTGCGCGACGTATGATAAGTACGCCCGCGCCGAAGCCGCGCTCCGGTGCGGAGCCGATCTTGTGCTGGAGCTCCCGTTCCCCTGGTCGTCGGCAGGCGCGGAGTTTTTCGCTCTCGGTGGAGTTTCCGTCGCCCTCGGCGCGGGAGCCGCGGGATTCGTTTACGGGAGCGAAAGCGGAGACGCGTCCGTTGCCGGACATGTCTCCCTCGCCCGTTCGACGGACGAATACCGGGCGGTCCTTGACAGATTCGACGGCGACAGCGTCGGCGCCGCAGCCGCGCATGCGGCGGCTTTGAAAAAGATGGGCCTCGACCCGGGTCCCAACGACAAGCTCGCGTCGTTTTACATGGACGCGGCTCGGAATATGGGTTTTCCGGCAGATTTCAGAGCTGTGAAACGAATACCGACGGACTCGGGCCGTCACGTCAGCGCGTCCGATATCCGGCGTCTGATCCGGTCAGGCGGCAGGGAAGAGCCGGAGCGTCTCATCGCGCCGGAGGCGCTTCCCGCATATCAAAAAGAGGGCGTTCTGAGCGGGAACGTCCGAAAACTCGACGAGATAATATTTACCTATTTCAGACTTTTCGCCCCGGAAACAGCGGAAGGCGTCTTTGACGCCGGCGGAGGCGTGTACGAGAGACTTTGCCGCGCCGCAAGAGATGCAGGGAGCGGGGAAGAGTTCTTCCGCCTGGCGGCAAACAAAAAATACACCAACGCCCGCCTTCGCCGCGCCGCGCTTTTCTCCGTACTCGGAGTCGGAAGGAAAGACGTTTCGGCGCTGCCGGAGTTTACTTTTCTTCTCGCTGCGGGGGAAAAAGGAAGAAAGATTCTGTCGGAAATGGATGGGAATCTCTGCGTTCTGACCAAGCCTTCGGACGCCTCCGGACTTGACGGGACGGCGAAGCGCCAGTACGGACTTTCCTGCCGGGCGGACGAACTTTTCGCCGCGTGCTGTGACCCCGCCGTCCCCGCAGGCGAGTTCTTAAAAAGAACTCCGTATATAGAAAAAAACGGTTGAGCGATCTGCTCAACCGTTTTTGCTTTTTCACAATCCGAAGATCCGACGTGCGTTCTCTTTTGTTATATCGGCGATCTTCTCCGCAGTCGTTCCTCTTATCTCGGCGAGGGCTGTTGCGACGTATCTCAGATACCCTGAATAGTTGATCTCCCCTCTGTGAGGGGTTGGGGCGAGATACGGGCAGTCCGTCTCGATCAGCAGTCTGTCGTCCGGGACGGCCGCCGCGGCTTCTTTTACCTGCCGCGCATTTTTGAAAGTGACGGAGCCGCCGAAGGACAGGTACCACCCTTTTTTCGCCAGTTGTCTCGCGCTCTCGGCGCTTCCGCTGAAGCAGTGCATGACGCCTCTTGCGTTTTTGTGACGGGAGATGATATCGAACACGTCGCCGTGGGCGTCCCTGTCGTGGATCACGACGGGGACGTCGTGTTTTACGGCCATATCAAGCTGACGCTCAAAGAAATACTTCTGCATCTCCCTGTCCGTGCCGTCGTAGTGGTAATCGAGGCCGATTTCGCCCAGCGCCACGACTTTCGGAAGGGAGAGCATCGCCTCGATCTCGCAGAGGGCGCCGTCCCGGTCGTCCTCTTTAATGAATCTTCCGTCGCTCGGGTGGATCCCCACCGCGGCGTAGATCCCGTCGTGTGAGTCGGCGATCTTCACAGCGGCGCGGGAGGTCGCGGGATTCGTGCCGGTTGTCACTATACCGCATACCCCTTCTTCAAAAGCCCTTTTCAGCGCTCCCTCGGCGCCGCCGGGGAATTCCTCCTCAAAGCGGGCGTCGTCGTAATGGGCGTGAGAGTCGAAATAGAGACCCTGTCTCATTATCTGATCCGTTCCCCGAGGGGAGTGTCGTCGGAGAGGAACACCACTCTTATCTTCTCCTCACCCGAGGCGAGGATCATCCCCTGGGACTCGACTCCGCAGAGCTTCGCCGGGGCGAGGTTCGCGACGACGATCACTTTTTTGCCTATAAGATCATCCGGCGTATAACAGGACGCGATGCCGGACACCACCTGCCTCGTCTCGTAACCGAGATCGAGTTTGAGTTTCAGCAGTTTTTTCGATTTCTCTACCTTCTCGCATTCCACGACCTTGGCGGAGCGGAGCTCGATATTCATGAAATCGTCGAATTTGATCTCCGGAAGCTTCTCGGGCGCTTCGGTTTTATTGACGGCGGGTTCATCTTTGGCGGGGAGGCTTTCGAAGAACGCCTTCTCGTCGATACGGGAGAAAAGAATGAAGGATTCGCCGCAGACCGTTCCCGGAACGAGCGAGCCGAAGTTTATGCTGTCGTATGAGGAAAGATCTGTTCCGAGCTGTGCGAATATCTTGTCCGACGTTTCCGGAATGATCGGCTGCAGCAGAACGGCGCATATCCTGATCGCCTCAAGCAGATTGTAGATCACCGTCTGAAGTCTCTCTCTGCCGTTCTCATCCTTTGCCAATACCCAGGGCGTCGTCTCGTCGATATATTTGTTGGCTCTGCGAAGGGCGGTCATTACCTCGCTTATCGCGTCGGCGATGTGGAGGGTATCCATATTTGCCGTGAACGCCTGCACAGCGCCTTTGACCGCGAACTGCAATTCCTGGTCGGTCCCCTCTACTCCTCCGGGAGTTGGTATTACGCCGCCGAAGTACTTCCTGCACATATCGACGGAGCGCTTGACGAGATTTCCGAGGGTGTTTGCCAGATCGTTGTTGTATCTCAGGATGACGTTCTCGTATGTGATGGAACCGTCCGTGGCGTAGGGCATTTCGGCCAGGGCGTAGTACCTGACGCCGTCTGTCGTGATCTTTTCCGCAAGCTCGTCGGCGTAGATCACGTTACCGCGCGACTTTGACATTTTGTCCTGCCCGAAATTGAACCACGGATGAGCGAAGATCGTCTTCGGCAGCGGCAGACCCAGCGCCTTGAGGAAGATCGGCCAGTAAATGGTGTGAAAACGGGCTATATCCTTCCCGATAATGTGATGGTCTGCCGGCCAGTATTTTTTGAACCTCTCCGGCTGCTCTTTGTTTGCGGGGTCGTAGCCGAGACCTGTGATATAATTTGACAGCGCGTCGAGCCAGACGTAGATAACGTGTTTTTTGTCGAAGGGAACGGGGATCCCCCACTTGAAGGTGCTCCTCGTTACGCAAAGATCCTGAAGTCCGCCTTTGACAAGCAGGAAATTGTTGAGCATCTCCTTCTTGCGCCCCTCGGGCTGGATAAAGTCCGGATGATCCTCTATATACTGAATGAGCCAGTCGGCGTATTTGCTCATTCTGAAGTAATACGCCTCTTCTTTTTTCATGCGTTCGAGAGGACGGCCGCATTCCGGGCACTTGCCGTCGACTATTTCGGAGTCGTTGTAAAACGCCTCGTCAGGTTTGCAGTACCAGCCTTCGTA
This sequence comes from uncultured Ruminococcus sp., assembly GCA_902766115.1. Taxonomy (GTDB): domain Bacteria; phylum Bacillota; class Clostridia; order Oscillospirales; family CAG-272; genus RUG11130. The sequence goes on along the minus strand of CACXCL010000155.1, from coordinate 1,660 downwards.
AACTCCTTTGTATATGTCCCCCTGATCGTAGAGCTTCTGAAAGATGTCAGCGACAGCCTTCTCATGATAATCATCGGTGGTCCTGATAAACTTATCGTAGGTCGTGTTCATCGCGTCCCAAATCTGTTTCAGCTGCTTTGTGACGCCGTCGATATATTCTTTTGGAGTGAGTCCCGCCTCCTCGGCCTTTTCCTCGATCTTTTTGCCGTGTTCGTCGGAACCGGTCATGAAGAAGACGTCATATCCGCGCTGTCTTTTGTATCTCGCTATGGCGTCGGTCATGATCACCTCAAAGGCGTTGCCGAAATGAGGCTTTGACGACGTGTAGGGTATCGCTGTTGTGATATAGTATTTTTCTTTCATTGTCTTATCTCCTTGTGTATGCCTGAGCGTTTTATCTCGCGACTCTTTTTCCCGCGGCCCAGATCGAGTCGATTGCTGCAGTTTCTTTGTCGTTCAGTATGATGAGATCCGCTCTCATGCCGGTTTTGATCCTCCCGCAGACGTTTTGAAGTCCGACCATCTCTGCGGGGTTGGACGTGGCGGCGGGAAGGGATTCCTCAAGAGTGAGAGAACAGAAATCCATAAAGTTGCGAAGCGCCGTCATAAGATCGAGAGTGCTGCCTGCAAGGGCGCCCTCGTGATTTACGGCTTTTCCGTCCTTAACGGTGACCGGGAGACCCGCGATGGAGTACTCTCCGTCGCTCATTCCCGCGGCTTCCATGGAGTCCGTGATAAGTACGACCTTGTCGCGCGGCTTCAGCCGCTCAAGCATTCGTACCATCGCCGGATGGACGTGGAGCCCGTCGCAGATGATCTCGCTGTAGGCTTCGTCGCACATGAGAGAGGCGCCTGCGGCGCCGGGTTCCCTGTGATGGAGCGGAGGCATGGTGTTGAACGTGTGCGTGAACGATATGGCGCCCCGTCTGACCGCCGTCACCGCTTCGTCGTAAGTGGCGTTTGTGTGAGCCACGCTCAGCGTTCCGCCCAGTCCCTTCACAAGTTCCGTGAACGAACCGTCGTCGAGTTCCAGAGCCGCCGAAACGTGAAGGGGAAGGGGAAGCATCTGTTCCAGAAGCTCCTTCGCCTCAGGATCATTTAGCGGAGCGAGATACTCCGGATTGTGCGCTCCGCGCTTCAGCGGATTCAGATACCGACCCTCCAGATGAATGCCCGCGATAGTTGCGAGCCCCGGCGCGACGCTCCTGTTCCGGTTTATGACCTCCGCCGTTCGCTTAAGACCGTCGAGGGGAACTGACGCCAAAGTCGCCATCACCGTCGTGGTTCCGGTCCGTGCGTACGACTCGCGGAGGACAGAGGCGTTCCCGTCGGTGATATCGTTGAAATCGATCCCCTGTCTGCCGTGCGTGTGAACGTCCACGAGACCCGGGATGATAAATCTGTCTTTGCAATCAACAGTTTTGACGTCGTCAAAGGCAGGACATACAAAAGAAGAAACAGAGATGATCTCGCTGTCCTTTATCATGACGTCCGCCTTCACGAAACATTTTCTGTCCGTGTCGAAAACATATCCGTTTCTGAACAAGGTTTTCATACAGTCCTCCTTTCGGGCGAAACCGTTCTTCAAAATGATTATATCATAGATTATAGCAGAATCTGACGAATAATACAAGAAAGAACATCTTGTTGAGTCTTGCAG
>CACXCL010000154.1 GCA_902766115.1 uncultured Ruminococcus sp. | reverse complement strand
TCCGGCGGAATGGTGATCCTGCTGTCCATCGTGACCTGCGGCATCTATATGTTCTACTGGATGTACAAGGCCGGCGGATACGTCAACACTGCCAAAACACGCCGCGGAATGCCCTCCGACTCCAACTCCGGCATCATTTATCTGGTGCTCTGCATCTTCGGACTCAGCATCGTGTCCTACTGCCTGATCCAGAATGAACTGAACCAGATCGCCGCTTACCACGGAGCACCCAAGGCATAATGGAAAAACGGCGGAACAAGGTGATCTTCGGCGCTCTGATCATTCTTACGGTCGGCGCCGCCTACGCCGTCTTCGTCTCGCTGACGGGTCACGGCGTGAGCTGCCCCATCAACCGTTTTACCGGGCTTTTGTGCCCCGGGTGCGGTGTGTCGAGGATGTTCCTCGCCCTGTTCCGGCTCGACTTCCCGGAGGCCTTCCGGCAGAACGGAGCGATCCTCTGCCTGCTGCCTCTCATGGCGGCTACCGCGATAAGGTTCATATACGTGTATATCAAAAAAGGGACGGTCCGGGACCGTCCGGCGGAGATATCCGTGTGGTTCATGATCGCCGTGCTGCTCGTCTTCGGAATTTTGAGGAACGTAGTTTGATTTTCTGCACATGCATAACACCTCTTTGGCGTCCACGCCAAAGAGGTGTTCTTCGTTTTTTCTCGTCGTCCCGCAAGGTCCGGCGGGGGGAAGAAAAAACGAAGAAAAAATCTCCCGACCCCATTGAAACCTGACTCTACGTCTGTTATAATGAGGAAGAAAAAATTCCTTCAGGAGGATTTTTATATGAAAAGAGCGCTTATATCCAGGGATGCGCCCCGTCCGGATTTCCACGATCCGGTTAAGACTACCGACAGGTTCGCCCGTCTCCTTGAGAAAAACGGATTCGAGACGGTAAAGTTCGACACCTTCGACTGTTTTGAGGATCTGGAGTACATAAAGCAGTTCGATCTGGTGGTCTACAGTTGGACCATGTCCGACGAATGGGCAAAGGGCATCGATAACCTGAGATGCGCCGTGCGCGACTTCGGCGTGGGCCTCGCCGGATGCCACGGAGGACTCTGCGATTCTCTAAGATACAACGAACAGTGGCAGTACATGACCGGCGGTCAGTGGGTCGCCCACCCCGGCGACGACAACGTGCGGTACAAGGTAAACGTCACCGATCATCACAGCGAGATCACCGAGGGGATAAAGGATTTCGAGGTCATCTCCGAGCAGTATTATATGCACGTTGATCCCGGCAACGACGTGCTTGCCACAACGACCTTCTACGACAATATCTGCGGCAAGGACGTCGTCGTCCCCGCCGCATGGACGAAATACTACGGCAAGGGCAGGGTCTTCTACCTGTCCGTAGGGCACACCGACGACGTGTTCGACTACGCTCCCGACGCCGAGAGATTCATGGAGAAAGGAATGCTCTGGGCGGCGAGAGCCCTCTGAGCGGAGATCTGACATGAGAAAAATGAGAATTGGCTTCGTCGGCGTCGGCGCCATCAGCGGGATCTACCTGAAAAATCTGACCCGCCTCTTCAGCGAGGTGGAGGTCATCGGCGTGTGCGACCTGGTCCGCGAGAAAGCTGAACGCGCGGTGGAGGAATACGGTATCCCGCGCCTTTATGAGAATATGTACGAGCTCTTCGGTGACGAAGACGTTGACATCGTACTGAACATCACCCGTCCCGACGAGCATTACGCCGTGACGAAGGCGGCGCTCTTGGCGGGCAAGCACGTCTACAGCGAAAAGCCGCTGGCGTCCACTCCGGAGCTCGGCGCGGAGCTTGTAAAGCTTGCCGCCGACAAGGGGCTGGTCCTGGGCGGCGCGCCGGACACCTTCCTCGGCGCGGCGGTGCAGACCGCGAGAGAAATGATAGACCATGGATTCATCGGCGACATCGTCAGCGCGGCGGGATTCATGAAGTGCCGCGGTCACGAAAGCTGGCATCCGGATCCGGAGTTCTACTACAAGAGAGGCGGCGGTCCCATGCTGGACATGGGTCCCTACTACGTCACCGCCATGGTGAACCTTCTGGGCAGCGTCAGGTGGGTCACGTCCATGTCGCGCATCACCTTCCCGGAACGGACCATCACCAGCGAGGCAAAATACGGCGAGATCATAAAAGTCGACGTGCCGACGCACGTTGCCGGGATCATGGAGTTCGAGAACGGCGCCATCGGTACCCTGCTCACCTCCTTCGACATCTACCCCACGGAGTGCAGAGACTTCATCGAAGTCTACGGCACCGAGGGCACCATGATCGTCCCCGACCCGAACAACTTCGGCGGAAAGATCCGCGTGACCCGGGGCGGCGAATGGGAGGAATACGGACTGCAGTTCGATTATTCCGACAACGCCCGGGGACTGGGACTTGCCGACATGGCAAACGCCGTCCGCGACGGGCGCACACCGCGGGCGAACTGCGAACTCACCTATCACGTGCTGGAGGTGCTGTCTGCTCTCAACAACGCGGAACACGTCCGCGAGCACGTGAAGATAGACTCGCACTATGAGCGCACCGCTCCCATGTGCCGGGGCATCCCGGAGGGGACGCTGGACTGATTTTATACATTTGCATAATATTTTTCATCACGAGGTATGGATATGAGCTACAAAACAAGATGTGAAAGATGCGACGAATCGGAACTGCGTGAGCTGACGAAATTCGTTTCAAAGGTATTCGACGTAGACTTCCCGAACTACCTGCCGTATATCTACGGCGAGCGTGCTACCACGGGACACAATCATTTCGTAGTCAGGGAAGACGGCGAATACGCCGCGGCGGTGCTGAACTTCCCGAACGACCTGCACGTGGGGGACAGCGTCCTCGGCACGGCGGGCGTCGGAACTGTCTGCGTGAGAGAGGAGAGCCGCGGAAAGGGGTATATGTCCGACCTGCTGGCGTCCTGCCTGACGGAGGCGGACGAGCTCGGAGCCTCGTTCCTGATACTCAGCGGACAGAGGCAGAGATACGAGTATTACGGCTTCGCCGCCACCGGTATCTACAGCAGCTACTGCGTCGATTCGGCGTCGAAGCGTCACTGCCTCGGCGACCGTCCCTCTCTCTTCACCATTGAGGAGGCGACGAAGGAGGACGGGGCGCTCTGCGTGGAGATCATGAAGGAGCAGCCCGTATACGCCGACAGATATCCCGAGCATTTCTACGATACCTCCGCCCACGACGGCAACAAGCTGTTCCTCATCCGCGAGGGCGGACGCGCCGTCGGGTACTTTATTTCCAACCCTGAAATGACGTATATAAACGAGCTGTCCTTCAGACGTGATCTGGATCCCGCAAAAGCGATCGACGAGCTTGTCCTCGCCGGATTTGCGCGGGGCACGCACAGCATGAGATTCGAGGTACCGTATTATCAGTTCCGGCTGGCGGAAAGGCTGTCCGCCATATCCGAGGGCTGGAACAAGGGCGCCTACGCGGGGATCTGCTTTATCGACATTCCCGCCGCGGTCAACGCCTTCGGCAAGCTGAGAGATCTCGGAGAGGACGCCGACGGCACGAAGTTCGTGATGGAGATCGAAGAGCATCCGTTCCTCAAGGAGATCGGCGTCGCCCGCGCGGGGAAGACCCACGGAAGATTCCGCTTCTTCGTGAAGGACGGCTTCCTTCAGATGGAGGAGACGGACCTTCCCGCGGATATCACCCTTCCCTTCCTCCGGGCCGAGGAATTCCTGTTCTCGGACCTGGGGGCGCTGGCGTACGATC